>NZ_JANSIB010000135.1:1254-5882 GCF_047461895.1 Synechococcus sp. R55.8
TCGGGGGTGTGGGCGTAGTCCACAACTACCGCGATATCCTGCCCCGGCAGGGTCACCCGCTCCATCCGCCCCGGTACGCCCGGAAAGTGGGGCAGAGCCGACTGGATGGTCTCCACCGGTATCCCCAAGTGCAGCGCCACCCCCACCGCCGCCAGCAAGTTGGCCAGGTTGAAGGATCCCACCAGGGGGGCCTCCACGGCAAACGTGCCCGCAGGGGTGTGCAGGGTCGCGCTCAGGCCGGTGGGGCGCAGTTGAACTTGGCCGGGCCAGAGGCCGGGGATCCCCTGCAGGGGCTGCAGAGAATAGGCCCAGGGATCCAAAGAGGGTTGGATGGCCTGCAAAAGCCGCCGTCCCCCGGCATCGTCGGCGTTGATCACCGCCCGCCCTTGGAGATACTCCTGTCGGAAGAGGGTGGCCTTGGCCTGCCAGTAGTTCTCCAGCGTCTGGTGAAAGTCCAGGTGATCCTGGGTGAGGTTGGTCCAAACGGCAGCGGCAAAGGCACAGCCCCACGCCCGATCCTGGGCCAAAGCGTGAGAGCTCACCTCCATCACCGCCACCTCAGCGCCGGCTTCCTTGGCCTGTCTCAGGCTGCGCTGCAGTTCAGGCGGAAAAAGGGTGGTGTGGGGAGCAACTTCGCTGTGGCCCGGCCAGCGGTTGTACAGAGTGCCCAGCAAAGCGGTGGAGCGACCGGCAGCCTGCACCAAATGTTCAATGAGATGGGTGGTGGTGGTTTTGCCGTTGGTGCCCGTTACCCCCACCAAGGTCAGTTGACGGGCGGGAAAACCATAGAAAGCTGCCGCCACCTGGGCCACGGCCCTGTTCAGGCTGGCGCGAGGCAAAACCAGGACGGGCTGACTTCCCCATCCAGCCTCTCCGCTGACGCTCTCCCACGCCTCTTGGGAAATGAGGGCCGCCACTGCCCCTGCCGCCAGGGCTTGGGCCACGAAGCTACCTCCATCCACGCGGGATCCCGGCATCCCCAAGAAGAGATCCCCCGGCTGTACCTGGCGAGAGTCGGCACAGAGGCCCCAGACCTGCACCCCCTCCAGGGATCCCTGGGCCAATTGAGGCTGGATCCCGGCTTGGTGGAGCAATTTGGACAAAGTGATCCCAGCAGTTTCCATCGTTGCCACTCCCCACAGCTTTGCCGGTTAGGGTAGCGGCCAGGGATTGCCGCCGTCAAATTAGGCCAGGGCTTCCTCCAGCTTTTGCTTGGCCCACAGAGAAGCGTAGAGGCCCTTCTCGTCCGCCAGCAATTCGGCATGGGATCCCTTCTGCACAAGGCGGCCCTGGTCCATCACCCAAATCTGATCGGCCTCCACCGCAGCCGTGAGGCGATGGGTGATGAAGATCACCGTTTTCTGGGCCGTGACCCGACGCAGATGGCGGAGGATGGCTTGGGCCGTCTGGTTATCCACGCTGGAGAGAGAGTCATCCAGGATCAAGATGGGAGCATCCACCAGTAAAGCCCGAGCCAAGGCCACCCGCTGTCGCTGGCCACCGGAGAGGGTAATGCCCCGCTCTCCCACCAGAGTGTCGTAGCCCTTGGGAAAGTTGAGGATCTCGGCGTGGATGTGGGCGGCTTTGGCAGCCCATTCCACCTCCCAATCTTCGGCATCCGGCTTGCCGTAGCGAATGTTATCCCGGACCGTGGCGCTGAACAGGAAGCTCTCCTGGGGCACATAGGCAATGGCCCGGCGCAGGGATCCCAGTTGAATCTGGGTGATATCCTGCCCATCCAAAAACAGTTGCCCCGGCTGGATCTCCAGCAGCCGAAGAAGGGCATTGGCCAGAGTGGACTTGCCCGCCCCAATCGGCCCCACCACCGCCACCATCTGGCCCGGTTCTATGCAAAAGTGCAAATCCTCTAGAGCCGGAGCTGCCGCAGGGCCGGCGAAGGCAAACGCGAGACCTCTGGCCTCGAGGCGACCCTGCACCCTCTCCAGAGGCAACGGCAAAGCGCCTGGGGCGTCTCGGATGGTGGGTTCTACCCCCAACAGAGCATCGATCCGCTCCAAGCTGACCTGCCCCCGCTGGTAGGCCGTGATGGTGAAGCCCAGCAGGGCGGTGGGAAATACCAACCGTTCCACGTAGAGGGTGAGGGCCGAAAAATCCCCGATGGTCAGCGTCCCTGCCGCAATCTGCGGCCCCCCCACCGCCAGCAGCAGCAACAAACTGAGGCTGACCAGCGCCACCAAAGAAGGGAAAAGCAAGTTGCGAGTGAGGGCCAAGCGCAAATTGGCCTGCAGCAGCCGCTGGTTCTGGCGGCGAAACTCCCGCTGCTCGTGCTGTTCCTGGCTGTACACCTTGATCAGGGCAATGCCGTTCAGGTCCTCTTGAATGAGATCGCTCAGATCCGCCAACTCCTGCTGCACCTGGAGCTGCTCCTGCTGCAGGCGGTTGCTGCTCAACTTCACCAGCACCAACATCACCGGAAACACCGACAGCGCCAAGGTGCTCAGACGGGGCTCGATGCCAAACATGGCGGGCAAGGTGGTGGCATAGGCAAAGATCGTGTTGGCCAAATTGAGTAGGGCAAAGCCCAACAGGCGGCGGATGTTTTCCACATCGCTGGTGATGCGGGTGAGAATGTCCCCAATGGTCTGCTGGGCAAAGTAGGAAGGCTGCAGGGTGAGCAAATGCTCGAAGATGGCTTGCTTGAGGTGAAACTCCACCTGCCGTCCCACCCCAAACATCCACACCCGCGAGGCAATGCGAATGCCCATCATCAGGCTGGAGACGACCAGCACCGTCAAGGCGTAAAGGGCAATGCGCCGGGCCGACAAAGTGGCCAGGTTCTGGCTGAGGTCATCGATGACCAGCTTGACGTACCAGGGCAGGAACACCCCCAGGCCATTGACCAGGAGCAGGGATCCAATGCCCAACCCCACCTGTCGTCGATAGGGGCGCAGATAATGGGCCAATTGTCGGAGATGGGATCCGGTCACTCACTTGCTCCCTGCATCCTCTTCCACTCTAGCGCTCAGCCGGATCCCCCCGGTAGGGATCAGACCAGAACCTGAGCCGGGGCTTGCTGGGCCAGTTGCGCCGTTTCCCGCCGTGCCCAGGCATCTGCCTGCAAAATGTCCTCCAGGCTGGGATCGGCAATGACTTGATGCCGCTCACAAACCCGCTCCAAGAGACGGGGAATATCCAAAAAACGGATGCGCTCCTGCAAGAACAGGGCCACCGCCGCTTCGTTGGCCGCATTCAACACTGCCGGCAGCGTTCCCCCCCTCCGTCCAGCGGCATAGGCCAACTCCATGCAGGGGTACTTGCGGTGATCCGGAGCCTTAAAGGTGAGGGATCCCAGCTTGACCAAATCGAGGGGATCCCAGGGGGTGGCCAGGCGTTCCGGCCAACTGAGGCCGTAGAGGATGGGCAGGTGCATGTCCGGCCAGCCCAACTGGGCCAGAACAGAGGTATCGGCCAGCTCGATCAGGGAGTGGACAATGCTCTGCGGGTGGATGAGGATGTCGATGTGGTCGTAGTCCAGGCCGAAGAGCCAGTGGGCCTCGATCACCTCCAGGCCCTTGTTCATTAGGGTAGCCGAGTCGATGGTGATTTTGCGCCCCATCACCCAATTGGGATGCTTGAGGGCATCGGCCAGGGTGACCTGATCCAATTTTTCGGCAGGCCAATCCCGAAAGGCGCCACCCGAGGCAGTCAACAGGATTCTTCGCAGGGATCCCGCGGGCACCCCCTGTAAACACTGGAAAATGGCCGAATGCTCAGAGTCGACGGGGATCAGGTTCACCCCGTACTGCCGCACCAAGGGCAGCACCACCGGCCCCCCTGCCACCAGGGTTTCTTTGTTGGCCAGGGCAATGTCTTTGCCGGCACGGATGGCCGCCAGGGTTGGCAACAAACCGGCGCAGCCGACGATCCCCGTCACCACCCGCTGGGCCGCCGGGTGAGCCGCCACCTGACACAGCCCCTCCGTTCCGGCCACCAACTCCGGCAGCGGTCGGATCCCCGTCAGCAGCGACCGCAGCTCCGGCAGCAGCTCCTCCCGGCCAATGGCAACCATCTGGGGCCGAAACCGCCGTACCTGCTCGGCCAAGAGGGCGACGTTGCTGTAGCTGGTCAGGCCAACAACCTGAAAACGCTCTGGATACTGGGCCACCAAGTCCAGAGTTTGGGTGCCAATCGAGCCGGTGGAGCCGAGCAAGGTGATGGCTTGCATAAAGGATCCCTTTACCCCTGAAAGAGCGTGACGTCCTCCCAACGCAGACTTCCCCTCGCGCAACTTGCCCAAGGACTCCGTCCCGCTATTGCGAACGGCCCCACCTCGCGTTCGGGGATCCCTGCCTCACGCCCCTTCATCTTATTCTTATCTGGTTCTGATCTGGAATCTGTGTGCTCCCTCCGATCCCCGACAGCGGGATCCTATGCGGCTGTGGGGTCCGCGATGCCCCCCTTCCCCAGATTTTGGTTTCAAACCTTTCCCGACTGAGAACGCAGCCACTGGCTGAGCAGCGCCTCGATCAGCTCCGAAAGATCTTGATCCGATTCCAACAGGATGCGCTTCACGGCTCGGTGAGTCTCTTTGGGGATTTGACATACTCCCCTGCCTAAAGACAGGGGATTCTGGTTCCTGGTTCTGCGACAGCGCTTACCGTGTCAGG
>NZ_JANSIB010000136.1:0-5595 GCF_047461895.1 Synechococcus sp. R55.8
AAAGCTCAGTAAATTCAGCAAAGTTCAGGGTTTTGGGGGTTAGAGGCATGCTCTCCTCTCCATTCTCTCTGCTCTGGGGCTCAGGGGCGAGGTCTTCCTCAAGGGCAGTCACCCAACCGGAGGGGACGATTTCCATCTCGTCTGTAACCCCTGCTCTTTTCTCTTCCCTCTTCTCTCCGTCAGCCAGCTCCGGCTGTTCATCCTGCTCCGAATTGAGTTTCACGCGCCGCGAGAAACCCCAGACAAATAGGGGGATCACAGCCACCACCATCCCCCACTCCGGGATCTCGATTTGGGGGAAAAACACCTCCAACAACATGGTGCTCCCCACCAAGGCGATGATGGCAAAAGCGGCGTCTTCCAGGTGAGAGAACTCGTCCAACCAACGCAAAAACAGAGAAGCCATGTAGCGCATCAGGGTAATGCCGAGAATGCCGCCGAGGATGATTACCCAAGCCTTGCGGGAGACACCCACCGAAGCAGCGATGCTGTCGAAAGAAAAGACCAGATCCGTCAGTTCCACCATCACCAGGGTCTGCCAAAAATTGGCGTGGCGGGTGATGTCCTGTTCTTGGCCTTCCTTCTCCCCCCGAAAATGCTGCCAGGCTAGCCAGAGCAGGTAGCAGGCTCCCAAAAACTGTGCGGGTGGATACTCCACCAACCAAACTGCCGCGAAGACAATGGCAATGCGAAAGCTGTAAGCGCCGATGATGCCCCAGCGCAAGGCCCGATTCTGCTGCTGGGGGGTGGGCAGATGCTTCACCAGAGCCGCCAGGGCAACGGCGTTGTCCGCAGAGAGGGCGGCCTCCAAAAACACCAAAGCCGCCACCAAGAAAATATCTGTCCAGGTGAAGGACTGAGTCATCCCTTGCGCCAGGATCAAGGTTGCCCCCATCGCATCTGTTGCATTTTTGACAAGTGTTGCATCAATTAGCATATTCGCGCGTTTTGTCCGCCCCAGTCAGTCCAACACAGCAGTTAACCAGCGTAGGAACCCTCCCCATCTTCGGATAAAGGTACCCCAGAAAAAGGCATGAACCCAGTTAGGTGACCAGAGGCAACACCCTCAAACTCCCGAAGGATGGGAAAGAGAAAGCCCAAGCCTAAACTATGGCCTGAGTATAGCCTGTTTGGCTCAGGATCCATTTACAGTTCTTAACCTTCTGAAATCTGGCCATCCTCTGTTGGATCTCCAGTGGGGCCGGATGAGCTCAGTCGAGCCGCCAGCCGTTGTCCACAGCGCAGGATCTGGCCTGCCAGAATCGCCGCCCCGAAACCGTTATCGATGTTCAGCACTCCCACCCCCGCCGCGCAAGAGTTGAGCATCGTGAGCAGGGCAGCCAAGCCTTGAAAGCTGGCCCCGTAGCCAATGCTGGTGGGCACAGCGATCACCGGACAATCCGCCAGACCCGCCACCACACTGGCCAAGGCCCCCTCCATGCCCGCCACCACGATCAGCACGTCTGCTTGCAGGGCCGCCCAGTTGTGCAGCAGCCGATGGATCCCGGCCACCCCCACATCCCAGAGGCGCTTCACCTGAAACCCAGAAAGCTCGAGCGTGAGGGCGGCTTCTTCTGCCACCGGTAAGTCGGCAGTGCCGGCGGAGATCACGCTGACCTGTCCAGGATGGCTGACCACCTGCTGGGACGGGATCCAACACAAGCGGGCCACCTGGGAATACTGCACCTGGGGCAAGCGGCTGCGGATCTCGGCATACACCTGGGCTTCGATGCGGGTGGCCAAGGCCAGGGATCCCCGCTGGTGGAGTTGCTCCAGGATCTGGGCAATCTGATCTGGGGTTTTGCCCGGCCCCCACACGGCTTCGGGAAAGCCCGTGCGCAAGGGACGGTGGTGATCCACATGGGCGAAATCTCCCACCGGCTCGAAGGGCAGAAAGCGATAGGCTTGCAGGGCTTGCTCTGGGGTGAGCTTCCCTTGGGCCACCGCCCGAAACAGATCCTGCAGCGCTGTCGTAGAGGGGGGGGTCATGGAGGATGAGTTAATCTGCAACACTCGGCTTGGATCTTGCCTGGATCTACTGGGCCAAAGACCCGCGCGGGAAAAACAACACCGGATGCCAACTTTGCCGCAAAATCTCGCCGGTTAGGCTGCGAACCGACCACTCCCAAAAGCTGCCCACATGGGGGGAGGCAGTGGCAATGGCCGTCATGTCTTCATCGGCAGCAGTAGCCAGGATCTCTTTGAGAGGGGATCCCACCCGCACCAGGGTGCGCAGCTGTACGGGCTTCACCTGCTCGCTCAGGGGTTCAAGCACCTGGGCCAGGTCAGCCTCGGCTTTGCGTTGGAGCACCTCCACCGGAGTTCCTTGGTTGCGGCGGGCGCTGGGATCCACCACGTAGAGCAGGGTAAGCGTCTGGCACTGGGAAGTACCGGGCAGCAGGTGGCCGAGATGGTTCAGCAACTGCTGACGCGGCTGCTCAAAGTCAAAGGGCACCAAGAGGCAGCGAAACAGGTGGCGGCTGCGCAGGCGCAATTCTTCCAGGGTAAAGGTAGCCAGCAGTTGGGGGCGCATCACCAGTAGGGGGATTTTCAGCTTCGGCAACAGCGTCATGGTGGTGCTGCCGAACAATTTTTCGGCGAGCAGGTTGTGGGTACCCATGCCTGTAATCAGCAGATCGGAGCCATAGGTTTGGATGCCTTTTAGGATTAGATCGGCTGGCCTGCCCGCCTGCACCAGAGCCTCGACTTCCAACCCTGCTGGGATCGGGTTCAGCAGCTTCTGCAACTGGGTCTGCTCTGCCTGGACTTCGGGGGTAATGTCGTCGGGAATGCCGATGTCGTCCTCTTGCCAATCTACGCTGCGGACGAAGGTGACGCGCTCGATGCCATTGCTGTGCAGATCTTCTAGACACTTGCCAAAACGCTGCAGGCCATCTCGGCGGTCGGTGGCAATTAACACGTTTTTAAACATATCGTTTTGAGCATTAGGAGAGAGGGTAGCCGGCTCAAGAGCAACGCTTTGGCCCGCAGCGATCCTAAGCTAACACCTTGCGGGGTTGTTCCCAAGGCAGCAGCTCCGGATCCCTCTTCGGCATCGGTTGCTCAGCGGTTGGGATCTGCCAGGTTGCGAAACTGGGTGTACTGGCTTTCGAACAGCAGGCGCACAGTGCCGGTGGGGCCGTTGCGATGTTTGGCAATGATGACCTCGGCAATGCCGCGATCGCTGGTGTTGGGATCGTAGTATTCCGGGCGGTAGATCATCATCACCAGATCGGCATCCTGCTCGATGCTGTTGTGAACTAGCAGCCCGTTGGCCACAAAGTTGTGGTGGCGGGGCATCTCGATGTCGTAAACCGGCTGAGGCTCCCCTGGCTCGCTGATGAACACCACCGGATCCCAGATCAGCCCCTCCTGCACCACCACCGCCACCTCTTCCTCCAATTGCAGCTCGTCCAAGGTTTTCCAGCCCTGTTGGGTGAAAAAGGGGTGATTGCCGGTGGCGCGAATGGAAAAGTTGAGGCGGGTCTTCAGAACACAGGTGGGCTGCCGACCACTGCAAAACACTTTCACAGGCTGTTGGGGCACCAAGCGCCCGCGCCCGTTCAAGCTGAGCAGGCGGGGCAGTTCCGCCGAAGCCGGCAGGGCCGCCAGTTGATCCAGCCGCCAGATCTTGCCGCGATCCGCATCCATCACCTGCGTATCCCCGGCCAGACAGCCCGATTCCCGCAGATCCGCCAGCTGTGGACGTTTGTCGGAGCGAGACTCAACAGCTCGACTGAGCTGAGACAGCACCAGCACCGGCACCATCAGCTCCTTGGCCATGGCCTTGAGGCCACGAGTAATGCGCGACAGCTCCTGCACCCGGTTGTCGGCGGCGGATCCCTGCATCAGTTGTAGGTAATCGATCAACACCATCCCCAACGTTCCCCCCTGTTCCGCCTGCAAACGCCGCGCTTTGGAGCGAATTTCTGTAACGGTACAGTCGGGGGTATCGTCGATGAACAGGGGCAATTGCGATAAAAAACCAATGGCTTGTCCCAGGCGCTGCCACTCGTGTTCGCTGATGCGCCCAGAACGCAGACGGCTGCTGTCGATGCGGGCTTCGCTGGCCAAAAGCCGCTGCACCAGTTGCTCCCTCGACATTTCCAGGCTAAAGATAGCGACCGGCTGCTTGGCATAGGCAGCCACATTTTGGGCAATGTTGAGGGCAAGACTGGTTTTCCCCATCGAGGGACGACCGGCCAGAATCAGCAAATCGGATCGCTGCAAGCCCTGGGTCAGGTTATCCAGGTCGATGAATTTGGTCGGGATCCCAGGGAGCTGAGCCCCACTCTGGAACTTCTCTTCCAAATCCGAGAAGATATTGACCAAAACCTCGGAGGCCGGGATAAGACTGCGCTGCACCCGCTTTTGGGTGAGGCCAAACACTTGCTGCTCGGCTTGATCCATTACCTGAGATAGGGGTTGGCTGGTATCGTAGGCCAAACGAGCCAAGGTATTGCTCACCTGGATCAACTGGCGGCGCATGTATTTATCCATCACCAGGCGAGCATACTGGTCGATGTTGACGCTGCTGACGGTTTGCTCCAGCAGACGACGGATCGCCCCTGTTCCTCCCACCCGCTCCAGAAGATGATGATCCGCCAACCAGGCAGACACAGTCATCAGGTCAGTGGGTTGGCCTTGGCTGTGCAGTTGGAGAGCAGCTCGGTAAATCTCTTGGTGGGCAGAGATGTAAAACATCTCCGGACGCAGAAACTCCGCGACCCGCACCAACGCATCCGGATCGAGGAGAATGCCCCCCAGGATTTCCTCCTCGGCTTCAATGTTTTGAGGAGGAAGCCGATCCCCACCCGTTAAGTCGTAATCGCTGATCACCGCAAGCCAGGATAGGAAAATCAACCCAGCCCTAGGGCAACCGGCCTCTCAGCCAGTCAGCTCCAATCGTCAGGCGGGTCAAGCTCTAGGCTGAGCATACCCGCTTGTTGCCTAAGGCAAAAACCCTACTCACCCCGGGATCCCTCACGGGAACTCAGGGATCCTCAGAAGGTGAGTCCTCATTCGGGAGTAACCTGAATGCGCAGCGTAGCAGTAACTTCGGGGTGTAACTTTACCTGCACGGGATAAACCCCGGTTTTCTTGATCTCCTCATTGAGGAGAATGTTGCGGCGGTCGATATCCAGGCCGCTGGTAGCCAGCACTACCTCGGCAATATCGCTGGTGGTAACCTGCCCGAATAGGAGATCGTGTTCTCCCACTTTCTTACGGATGACAAAGCGACCGATGGTCTCCAGAGCAGTCTTGTAGTTTTCCGCCTGTTGTCTTTCTGCCAGTTTACGAGCTGCCTCCTGCTGCAGACGCACCTGCTGCTCTTTCAATATGCCAGGGGTAACCCGCACCGCCATCTGCCGCGGGAAGAGGTAGTTGCGAGCATAGCCGGGCTTGACGTTGACAATCTCTCCGGGCTTGCCCAGCCCTGGGATCGCCTGGCGCAGCACAACCTGCATGTTACGTTTCGACATCGGGGAAGGCACTTCATTTTCTCGACAGCCTTCCATTCTAGAGGCTCAGCAGGTTCATCGTCAGCCCAGAGTGCCATAGCCACCAGCCCGTCGGCATAGGGGATCCCTTCTC
>NZ_JANSIB010000137.1:0-5109 GCF_047461895.1 Synechococcus sp. R55.8
TCCCGACACTGACCCTACGGGTACAGTGCGGGGCTCCTGCGATTTCTAGCTGACGCAACCAAGAGCAGCTACAGCCTCAAGCAGCAAAATGAATGCGCAGGTAGTCTTCTTCCATCTTGGCGCGGGCCGGGGTCATGGCCGCTAAAGTCTGGGGCAGAACCAAGTTGCGGCGGTGGTTGCCGATGCGGATGTTCAGCTCATCCCCGGTTTTGGTCAATTCCACCTGCTCTTTCGGGATCCCGGGCAAGTAAAGATCCAGCCGGTACTGGCCGTTGTCGGTTACCACATTCAGGGTTTGCTCGGCATAGAGCACGTCCGCCGGGTTGCGATCCCCCCAGAGGTCTTTTTTCAGGCGGGCTAGGGCGTCCCATCCCACCAACTCCTCGGAGTACAGCGGGATCTCGAAGACCGGCAGGGGGGCAAAGTTTTCGTGGATTTCCTGGCGATATTTCTGTTGGGCTGCCTTCCAGGCGGCAAAGTAGGGATCCACCACTCCATCGGGCAAGATGCGGTTGGCAATCACCAAATCGGTGGCCACCCCGTAAAGGCTGAGGTAGGCGTGGGCCCGCAGCGATTCTTTGATCACCATCTTTTCGGGGTTAGTGACCAGCCGCACTGAGGTGATGCGGTTGTTGGTGAGGATGCGCTCCAGCCGCTCAATCTTCTGATAGAACTCATAAGGAGCATCCAGCACCTGGTCATTCGGCAGCGGGATCCCGGTCAGCCCCTTCACAATCGGCTCGGCAATAGGACGCAGCATTTGCGCCAGCCCCTGCAGGGGTTTGTAGAACCTGCGCATGTACCAGCCAGAAACATCCGGCAGGCTCAAGAGGCGCAGGGCCGTGCCTGTAGGGGCCGAGTCGATGATCAACACATCGAACTTGCCTTCGTCGTAATGGCGATTCACCCGCACTAGGGCAAAGATCTCATCCATCCCTGGCAAAATCGCCAGCTCCTGTGCCTGCACCCCATCTAGCCCTCGCGCCTGCAACACCTGGGTAATGTAGGTTTTGACGGATCCCCAATTCAGCTCCAGTTCGTTGAGGGCGTCCAGCTCCGCCCCCCAAAGGTTAGGTTTGACCTCGACCGGCTCATGGCCCAAGGGCTGATCGAAGCTATCGGCCAAAGAGTGGGCCGGATCTGTGCTCAGCACCAAAGTTTTCAGGCCAATCTCGGCACAACGCCAGCCGGTCGCCGCCGCCATCGAGGTTTTGCCGACTCCACCCTTGCCGGTCATGAGGATGATGCGTTGCATGAGAGTGCCATTTACATTCTTTTACATCCCTAGCCTAACCGATTTGCTGTGCTCTTCGAGAGGCAGCCAAGGGGCTGAGGTGCAGCCAGCGGGTAAACTATTCATTTGATTACCAAATGATTGCCAAAAAGCTGATGGCAATCATGGCCAAGAAGTCAAGCCTGTTGCAGGCATGTGGGAGGTATGTGATGATCTGTCGCTGGCGGAGTGTGTTGCTGGTTGCCATCCTGACATTGGGGCTGTGGCTGGGATCCCTTTCTGTGCAAGCGGCTGCTGGCCTGCCCCGAGAGCTGCAACAACTGGAGCAACAGGTAGAGCGGCTGCAAAGCCTGGTGGAGGCGGAGGACTGGTTGGAGATCCGCTCCTACATCCACGGGCCGATGGGACTCACTCGTAAGACCTTGACCGGCCTGGCGGCTACCCTGCCAGATAAACAAAAGCGGGAAGTGCTGCGCCTGGCTAAGGAGATGGGCCGCAGCTTAGAACAACTAGACTTTGCCGCCAAAGCCTATGACCAACCCGAGGTGGAGGCAGCCCAGGCCAAGGTGAGAAAGACCTTGCAGGCGCTGGAGGCTGTGTTTTCCTAGTGAGGATCCCTTCTCTCTTTGGCGACTTTGGCGATATGGTGGTTTCAAGTTAGGGTGAGACGCCTAGGCCACTGATCGCGCCAGCGGGACGGAGTCCTTGAAAAGCCTTCTGGCCCTGCGCATTCAAGGTTTTGGGTGCGGATGCAGGGCCCTAGTTTGAATCGAAAACGCAGTCATTTCAAGTAGTGTAGTCATTTTTTAAACAGGTAATGAAACATTTCTGTCGCATTGGTCTCTAACTCCCCTCTCCCTCTGGGAGAGGAGCTGGGGGTGGTCGCGGCAGCGGCGCGGAGCGTTTGGGGAGTGTCTCAATCTAGTTTGAAATGACTGTAATTTACAAACAGGCTGTAACGGCTGCTACTTACAGCGGATGTTGCATCAGCCAGAAGCCGGCGAAAGACTGGGCCCTGAGATCGGTTTGAATGGCAAGAAAGTGGAGCCCCTGGGCCTGCTGCTGGCGCTGGGCAAAGACTTCTGCCTCTGTTCGCAGTGTTTCATCTCTCAATTGTGCAAACAGATAACAATCGTTGAGGCCCGCCTCGAGCAGTAGCCGTCCGTCTGCCACACTCAAGTAGGCGGGTTCCATACCGCTCATCCAGGCTGCCATCGGCAAAGCCCGCTGCGAGGTAATCACCAAGCCGGGAATGAGGGTGCTCCGCACCACTGGTGCCAATGTGTCGGGCGTCAAAGTGTCCCAGGCAACCGGAAAAAGCTCGCCAAATTCTATCGGCCAGGCGTCGGCTTCCCGCAGATCCTCAGCTCGCAAGGTCACGAAGGCCCAGCGTTCTCCCTGCAACTTGTCCGGCAGACGGATGGGATCCGGCGGATCCGGATCCACAGGAGGTTCGGGGCTGTAGGTAAACTGAGTCTCTTGAGGGTAAACCTGCTCTGCCCGTTCTCGCATCCAAGCTTTGAGGGTGTAAACGCGACGACTGGGCAGCATCGGGATCCCAACCGCATCGCAGGCCCGTTGCAGGATGGAACTCATGCGGGCTCGAAACACACGAATGGCCGAGGGAGGCTGGGGAGCCGCTTCGAGGTAGCTCCGCAACTGTCGTGCCACCCAGGTGCTATTCACCTCTTGGTTACTGCAATACTGCGCTTGGCGAAACCGGCCGGTGGGATCGCATACCAACAGCTCCCAAACCCTTCGGTTCTGCTCATCCCGCAGGGGGACGGCGTTGAAATCCATCTGCCAGATAGGGCCGCGCGCAGGGCCAGAACGCAGGGGTTGAGTGGCCAAAGGTTCCTCCTGTTTGCACTACATGCCACTTGAGCGGGCCGGGGATCGTTCGCGCGAGCGGTGGGAAGCACTGTCCCCGACCAAGGCCAATTCCCGCTCCCCGAAAATGGCGGAAGCGTTGCGGTAGTACTTAAACTCCAGCAGGTTATGGAAGGGATCCTGCAAAAAGAAGGTGCCATGCTCCAAGGGGGTGCCAACAAAGCGCCAGCGCGGCTCTTGATAAAAGGGCAAGGCCCGCGCCAAGGCACGGTCGGCCAGCGCCTGCCAATCCCCTTGGGTAGGGAAGATCAGGCCAAAATGACGAGGGTAGATGCCCCGCTGGGGCGTCAGCTCTTCGTGGGTGAGGTGGGCCACCAGTTGATGGCCGTACAGGTTAAAAATAACGGCAGCAGAGGTTTCTCGACCGATCTCACAGCCCAAGCCATCGCCGTAGTAGGCCTTGGCCAAGGCAATATCGGCAACTGGAAAGGCCAGATGAAAGCGGATGGGTTCCATAACGTCGCTCCTAAAAAGCCACCAAAAGTGCCCCACCAGCCAACATCAGAGCCAGCACCCCGAGCTGTGGGGCTTTTCCCCGGCTAATGGGATCCCCGCTCTTTTCAAGGTAGGCGATCTTAGAGCTGCTGCAAGGTGGGATCCCTTCCCGAGCCCGAGATAGACTATACGCCTTTGCGCAGGAGTGCCAACTGCTCGGATGCTATAACACTAGCTGGGGTGTTACCCCCGTGGCCCAGTCTGCAACAGACAACTCGGTGTGTTGAGAGCGTTGAAGAAAGGAAAGGGCAATCTTGGCTATGACCAGCATCTGGATTGAGCAGCGCCGCCGCGAGGATGAATCTCGCAACTTTTTTTGGATGGTGGCGCTGTCGCTGCTGCTGCACGTGCTGGTGCTGCTGGGATTGCTCCACTTGGGGCGGCTTCGGCTCACTCGCGAGCCAGAACAAGAAGCCATTGAGTTTATCCTTCTGGATCCAGAAGATCTGCAGCCCCCAGAGGAAGCAGATCTGGTTTCAGAAGTTGATTCCCGCGATGGGGGTGAGCGGGTAGAAGCCCCTCCGTCTCAAGGCAGTCCACCTCAATCTCAGGCCGCCCCTCCCCAGGAGGCCCCTCCACCGCCGCCGCCAAGACCCCAACCACCGCCACCGCCTGCCCCTGTTCCACCACCACCTGCCCCGGCTGCAGTTGCCCTGGCAACCCCAACTCCAACCCCTCCACCCAAGCCCACGCCTACCCCAACCCCCGCTCCCCCTCAGCCCACCGCGACCCCGACTGCGGCACCGCCCCCTCCCACGCCTGTCCCCAGACCTACTCCGACCCAAACTCCACCGCCTGTGGCGGCTGCTCCCTCCCCAAGGCCCACTCCCCCGCCAACTGCGGAGCCCTTGCCCATACAGCCAAGCGAGCGGGTTTCGGATCCCAGCCAATTGGCTCCCGTTCCGCCCGCTCCGCAACCGGTGACAGAGGTTCTTCCCGCCCAGCGGCCCTCTGACTCTTCCCAGTTGGGGCCTCCGGTCAGTGCCTCTGCTCCCAGCAATGGAGCCGGGATCCAGGGCAGTGGAGCTAGTGGATTGGCCAACCCCACCCAATCCGCTCCCAATCCCCCCAGTGTGGCAGCGCGGGCCAATGTGGATTGGGGTCCTTGGCTGGCCGCTTTGCAGCGGAAAGTGGAGCAAAATTGGATACCTGGGCAGACCGGTACCTCGCGCCGCACAGTGGTGATCTTTACAGTGGGTCGAGCTGGCGATCTGCAGAGCATTCGCCTGGGGCGCACGTCCGGCAGCCAACAAACAGACGATGCAGCGCTGACGGCTATCCAGAGGGCAGCTCCCTTCCTGCCGCTGCCTGAGGCTTACGAGGGCAACTCGGTGACAATTAATTTCACCTTTGATATCAACGTGCTGGGCCAGTTGACTGTAGGGGGATCCGCCAAGTAAACTACCCGACCCTGACTGCTTCGCGGTACAGAGTAGGCTTTTAGTAGCCCTGCAGTTAGTAAACTAACCACGGACCTCTGGGATGGTTTA
>NZ_JANSIB010000138.1:0-5002 GCF_047461895.1 Synechococcus sp. R55.8
AGTCATCGATATTGCTCCGCAACACTGTCGCGACTGCTGGTAAGAGAGCTGGTCATGAGCGTCAGTAGCCCTTCCTTCCGTGAACTGCCCATCTTAGAAAGCGGCGATCGTCTCACCCGCGATGAGTTTGAACGGCGCTATCAAGCCATGCCTCAGCTCAAAAAAGCCGAGCTGATTGAGGGAATTGTTTACGTGGCATCTCCCCTCAGATATCGCCGACATGGCAGACCACACAGCCACATCATGGCCTGGCTGGGAGTTTATGAAGCAGCAACGCCGGGGGTTGAGTCGGCGGGCAATCCAACCGTTCGCCTGGACTTGGACAATGAGCCGCAGCCAGATGCCATATTGCGGATGCACGAATCTTGTGGGGGACAGTCCCGCATTAGCGAGGATGACTACATTGAGGGTGCACCGGAGCTGATTGTGGAGATTGCCGCCAGCACAGCTTCCTACGACCTGCATGATAAGCTGCGGGCCTACCGGCGCAACGGCGTGCGGGAATATCTGGTCTGGCTAACCCAAGAGCAAGCCTTTCGCTGGTATGTCTTCCAGAATGGAGAGTACGTGCAGCAACAGCCCAATGAGTTGGGCGTTTTGTACAGTCGGGTGTTTCCGGGGTTGTGGTTAGCCGTGGACGCGCTGCTGACGGGCAACATGCAGCAGGTGTTGGGTGTGCTGCAAAGGGGAATTGAGTCGGAGGAACACCGAGAGTTTGCAGCGCGGTTGGCAACCCGAGAAGCAGAGGCTGGAGCCTAGGCCATGAGTCGGAGGGACGGGTTTGCGCTCGCAAAGGCTCAGGTTAATGGCTGTGGGCCAACAGGTTGGGCTCGAAGACAGCCATCTCCAACCGAAACGGGATCCCCATGTGGGCCAGCCAGTCCTGCAGCGGATCATCGGCCAGCGCCAGGATCTGTCCTTGGAGGGAAACGTGGGCCGGACGGTGCCAGTTGCCCAGTTGATGAATCACCTGGCCCATCTGGATGGGGTTTTCAGGTTGAATCAAGAGCACCGGTTCGGGTTGGGCTTTGACCCGAATGTGTCGCTGCGCATCCGCATAGAGCAGATCCCCATCGTGAAGATGGGTGCCGCGGGGCAGCATCAGCTGGATCTCGGTGCCCCGATCGCTCACCAGCCGTTGCCGGGATCGCTGGCGGTCGTGCCAAGTGAGGGAAACCACTTCCAATTGGCCGGGGATCCCCTCTGACGGCTCGTCCAGCAGTTGCGTCACCGTAATGGCCGCGGGCTCCTCTCCCGCAGCATGGGCATCTTCGCTCATGTTAGGGACTCCAGATATTGGCTGAGGTCTTCTTGAAGGCGAGAGAACTCCACTTCGGTGGAAAGGCGCAGCACCTTGGTTTTCAGAGTCACCAGCACCTTGGCTGCGTGGGGGCCAGCCCAGATGTTGGGGTTGCAGAACATCTCCAAGCTGAAATCTTCAGTAGGGTAACGAAACTCAACCGGCTCCTGAGGCTGCTGTCGGGAACGGATCTTGAGTCGCTCCAAGAGGATTTGCAGAGCCTTGTGCCATTGTTGTGCCGCCTCAGGCGAAAGGGAGAAACTGGCCGAGCCGGTTGCGAAGTTGAGGGCAAACTGAGGAAAATGGGTAGTCATGGAGGCCCGTACCGTTCGCGAAGCGTCCTTTGGAGGGCAGCATTGGACAACAACAGTATCTTACGTCAGCTCTTGCTAATGGGCGTGGGCACAACCACTCTGCTGGCAGAACAGTTGAGAAAGGCTGCCGACGACTTGGTGCAGAAGGGGCAGCTCAACCCAGAAGAGGCATCCAATGTCATCAACAACCTGCTCAACCAGGTGAAGGCCGAGCAGAGTAACTTTGAATCCTACGTTCAGCGGCAGGTGCGCAACGTCCTGCAGGATCTGGGCGTGCCCCGCCAATCGGAAATGGACGAGCTGCGGGGGCGGCTGGATCGGCTGGAGCGGCAGGTGCGCAATTTGGAAAATCAGGTTTACCGCCGGTAGCCGAGCTGAGCCTTCCCCTTTTGCCGGCTTTCCTTTGCCGTTGGGCAGGGTTTTGCCGAACGTTGCGATACCCTGAAGTCCTCTCTGGGAGAATTCATCAAGTTCCTATGTCAAGCGAAGTTTTGACCGTCACAGGCCGAGGGATCCCCCTGCTGGGCAACGACATCGACACCGATCGGATTATCCCGGCCCGCTTTTTGAAGTGCGTCACCTTCGACGGCTTGGGCCAGCACGTGTTTGCCGACGACCGCGCCCAGGATCCCGGCCAACACCCCTTCGATCAACCCCAGTACCAGGGAGCCCAGATCCTCGTGGTCAATGCCAATTTTGGCTGTGGCTCCAGCCGGGAGCATGCCCCCCAAGCGCTGGCCAAATGGGGGATCCGCGCTCTCATCGGTGAAAGCTTTGCCGAGATTTTCTTCGGCAACTGCTTGGCCCTAGGGATCCCTTGTGTTACGGCACCCCCGGCTGTGATTCAAGCCCTGCAGAAGGCGGTGGCGGAAAATCCCCAGCTCCAGTTAACGCTGGATCTGCCCAACAAACAGGTGCGCTGGGAGGCAAATACCGCTGCTGTGGAGATCCCCCAGGGAGCCTGGCAAATGCTGGTGCAGGGCACCTGGGACGCCACAGGACAACTGCTGGCCGCCCAAGCCCAGATTCAGCAAGTAGCCGCTTCTTTACCCTACGTGCGTTGGCAGCGAGCCCGTTGAGCAATCCTCTCCCCCCTGATACCCATACATGGCTGGGCAGCGCCGACCCGGATTTTATGGATTTGGCGATCCGGGAGATAGAAGCTGCGGATCCAGAGGCTGCCGTGCAGCGGCTAAAGGAAGCACCTGGCTTGGTATGGGTGTGCAGCCAACGCTCATTTGCTGACCTGGCTGAGGCTTGGCAAGCTGACCCGCCCATTTTTTTACGCCACATCTGCCCCATTCACCAAGAACGGCGGCTGGCCGAGGGATCCTTAGTTGAATTGCGCCTTGATGGGGAAATGTTGGCAGCCATTGACCCCGCCCTCAGCTTTTCGGTTCAGACGCGCCTGTTTGGGGAGCGGAATCTCAAGCCCTTCCAGGTCAATGAAACCCTGGCCGAACAGGTGATGGCAGCGGTGGGATCCCCCCTGCAGGTCAAAGACCCACAGCAGGTGATCTCGGTGGTGATCCTGGCTCAACCGATGGGCATTCGCGCTTGGCTGGGCCTATCCTTGGCTGCCCAGAACCTCTCCAACTGGGCCGGTGGGATCCATCGCTTTCGGCGGGATCCAGAGCAAATCAGCCGCTCCGAGTTTAAGCTGCTGGAGGCCATCCAGGTGTTTCAGATTCCCTTGGTGCCGGGGGGACAGGCTCTGGATCTGGGGGCAGCGCCGGGGGGATGGTCGCGCATTTTGCGCCTATATGGCCAGCAGGTCACAGCAGTGGATCCGGGGGACTTGCACGAGCGCCTCAGCCAAGATCCGGGGATCCGCCACCATCGCCTCAGCGCCCAAGCCTACCTGGCCCGTGGCCCAGGCCGGTTTCACCTCATCCTCAACGACATGCGCATGGATGGCCCGGCTTCTGCCCGCCTGATGGTGGCTTTTGCCCCCCATCTGCAGCCACAGGGGAGAGCTGTGATGACCCTGAAGTTACCTCGCCAACACCGCCTGCGGGTGCTGCGGCAAAGTTTGGAGATTTTGGGTAGTGCCTTCCCCCTGGTGAGGGCCCGCCACCTGTTTCACAATCGCAGCGAAGTCACCCTCTACTTGCAACAGGGGATCCCTGCCCCTCAATCTGCCGTTTCCACCACCTGAATCTCCCGACGGAGCACCATTTCGCGAATGGACTCCAGCAAGCCTATCTCTTCGGGGGAGATTTTGCCGTCCGACCGGATGGCGTTGACGATTTGATCCACCTCTGTGCGGGTGAGCTTTTTGTCTTCCAGCGCTCGATCCACCAGCGCTTGCAATTGCGAAAACTCCATAAGGCTCCTCTTGCTTGAACAGGTCTTGTCGCCTCATCTCCTCATCCAAGCTACCCGCCCTGACCCAAATCTCCTGCAAGCGCAAGATTCTCTTCAGGTATCCTAAAGAAAACGTGAAACCCACCGAGAGGAAGACATCATGGCTGGCCCGGATCCCAGGAGCACTGCGCACGATTGCGCCACCCTCTGTCGAGATGGCTGTGTCTTGGGAGAGGACTGCCCCCACCGAGAGGCAGCTCGCCAAGCCGTGGCCTTTGTCATGAGCACCGACTGGGAGACCTTGATGCGGATCGCCGAATCCAAGAACCTGCCCAAAAGCTCCCCTCAGGAAGAGATGGATCCCCTGCAGTTTTTGGAGAATTACCGCTTGGGCGGGTAGGCCCCAACTGAGTCTTCTCAAGGGATCCCTGCTGAGGATCCAGGGGTTTTGAGCCATACTGAGTTAGGTGGGATCCCTGGATTCTATGGTTTGGCCTTGGATCATCATCGGGTTAGTCCTAATTTCTGCCGAATTGTTTTTGCCAGAATTGGTTGCCGGCTCGGTGGGGCTGGCGGCGCTCTTGGCGGGGCTTTTGGCTTATTTGGGGCTGCCGATCTGGGTACAATTTGCCAGCTGGATTGGGGCATCGGTGGTGTTGATTATCCTCAGCCGCCGTCTGGTGCCCCATGGATCGGTTCAGGTAGAGGAATCTCGCGAGGCGCGGGCAATCACCACCATTCCGCCGGGCGAACGGGGGCGGGTTTCTTATCTGGGTTCCACCTGGAACGCCAAGTGCAGCATCCCCAACCTAGAAATCCAAGCCGGGCAGGAGCTCTACGTGGTGGAGCGACAGGGAAATACCCTCATTGTCATGCCGGCCAAGATGCTCAAGTCCTGACCTGGACAAATGTTTGTTTCCCTTGTTGCCTTGAGCGAGGGATCCCTGCTTGGGTGTGCATCAGAGGCGGGGATCTGGCATAATCACAAAAGCTAAGCCGGGATGTAGCGCAGCTTGGTAGCGCATCTGCTTTGGGAGCAGAGGGCCGCAGGTTCAAATCCTGTCATCCCGATCCTGCCTGC
>NZ_JANSIB010000139.1:0-4884 GCF_047461895.1 Synechococcus sp. R55.8
AGCGACGAGTGGGGAACCACTTTCAGCTTGCGGGCCAGAGCCATCCGCCTTGCTTTCAAACGGGGGTTGATCAACGCCCAACTGCTGGATGAGGAGGAAGTGCATTTGGATCACTGGCTCAGCCGCTACCGACTGGATCCGCTGGACTAGAGAGGGGGTGTTCGAGCCGTCATCGCTCTTGGCAAGCACTTGTAGTCAATTCCCTTGCCAGCGACCAAGGAGACTTGGGCTCAATGGCTGGCCACCCCGCCAAAGAACTGGGATCAAAGCTCCCTCGTACCGCTATGGAGAAGCAAGCCGGCAGTGTGGGGGGTCGCTAGCGGAAAATCATCTCGGCAACCGCCTCAAAGCCGGCATCCAACAGCCGATCCAACACCGACTGGGCCTGGCTGCGACTGTCGTACAGGCCCGCCTGCAACACTGTTCTGCCGTTGAAAACCGTTTCCACCGCCTCGGGGATGAGCTGCCGCAATCGGTTCAAGTCATCGCTGCTCTTGGGGGTCACCAACACGCGAAATTGAGTTGCCGTTCGCGTTGGCGAAACGGAGTCGTTACCCACAGCAACCACAGGGGGGGCAACTGGAGTTGTAGTGGGAGCAGAGGGAGTGGCCGGGATCCCCGTGGACGGGCGACGGGCCGGCGGGGGCAGAAGGGTGGTGATATCCGTGAGGGGAGCCGACGGTGGCCTGGGAACAGGGTCAGCCGGCTGGGCAGGTGCGGTAGAGCCATCGGGGGTGAAGGGGACAGCCACAAACTGCTCCCCCGGAGGTTGGGGCTGGGGAGTTGCCTGAGGGCTGGAGGGATCTGGCAAGATGCGCCCTCCGGATCCTTGGGGCGGAGAGGGGGGAACCGGGGCAGTAGACTGGGGCACCGTCACAACCGGCAAGGTGGAGGGGGTCTCAGCGGCTGGCCGGGGATCCCTGGGAGTAGCCGGCTGGGCCGGAGCGCTGGGCAGAGCCAAAGTGCCAGGGGCAATGGGGCGGGGAGCGCTGTCGGGAAGGGCGGCAACGGTGGTTTGACCGGACAGATCCAGATCCCCTTTGGCTTTGCCCCGCAGTTGGTTGCCGTTGGCATTGATGCGCAGGCCGCGGGTGGCGTTGTGGATGTCGTATTGGCCGTTGCCCTCAAAGATGTTGTTGCCGGGATCCGTGGCCGTGCCCAGATCCGGCTGGGCGTTGGTGATGGCAGTGAGGCCGGTCTCCAAGTTCTGGGCGATGAGATTGTTGCGCAGGATGGGCCTGGAGCTGCCCCCGACAACCACGCCGGTACGGTTCTGCAGAATGCGGTTGTTGCGCACAACAGGCGCCGAGCGTTGGTCGATGGTGAGGCCAAAGCCGGTCTCCTGGAACAGGTTATTGACGATGGTGGGCTGGGAGGTGCCCAAAACGGAAATGCCGTTGGCCCCGTTTTTATAGAAGCGGTTGCCCTCTACCCAGGGATTGGCAGCGCCAGCGATGAAGATTCCATCGTGGATGCTGCCCACAAAGCTGTTGTTGAGAATGCGCGGGGAGGCCGATTCGACCCAGAGGGCATAGCCGCGCCGCCCTTGGTTGCGCAGGGTAACTCCTCGCACTTCTGCGCCGGTTTCTGCCAGCAGAGCAACATTTTGTCGGCCTAGGGTCGGGCTCATGTAGGTACCGCCGCCGGTGATGAGATAGCCCTCTCCCAAGGTGGACTCGTCCCCACGCAAGGTGAGGCCGGCTTTCAGACGGATGGGGAAGGTTTCGCCGCTCTCCTCGCTATATACCCCGGGAAAAAGCTGAATGACGCTGCCAGCCTCAGCCCGCTGAATGGCATAAGTAATCGTCTTGAAGGGGTTATTGCGGGATCCATCCCCACGGGTATCGCTGCCGTTGGCCGCATCCACGAAAATGGCCGGGCGATTGTCCGGGAGCGGGGGAGCTTGAGGCAGGGTCTGCTCACCGGTAATGCCGGTGTCCAGGGAAGTTTGCGCCCAGCCGGGATCCAACTTTGCTGTCAGCAGTAAGGTGGTGCCAAGCATCAGAGAGGTTGCCAGCCGCGTCAGCATTGCAGAACGATGGCGCTGCGCCCGCAGGCCGGGCAGGACTGCTGTAGATTGGTGTTCGCCGGATTTCTGCAGACCAATAGGCAGTAAGGACAATAAGGAAGAGATCATGGTGGTTATCCTCACACCAGGCTGGGCTAGAGAAGAAAGGCCGAGGTTATCCTACCAAACTGAGTAGGCGGGATCCTGCCCTATCCGCCAACTCCAAATACGGACTAACGCAGGCTTTTTTTGCAAGTCTAACACTAGCCCTAGAGTAACCTCCCTGCTTGCGCCATGACCTACAGAACCCTTGCCCCCGAACATCTGCCCCAAGAGCCGCCGCTGGTTGAATCCGAGATCCTGCTGTCTCCGGTCTCACCGTGGCAACCCCTGATTCATCTGCTGCTGTTGGGGATCCCGGCCTTCTTGCTGCTCTTGGGAAAGCTGATGGCTCAGCCGGTCTTGGGCTGGGGGGCGGTGCTGGCTTGGCTGGGCCTGGCGGGCTGGTGGGGGCGATCGCTTTGGGCTCAGATCGGACGCCGTCTTTGGCAGTGGCTGACCACTTGGCCTCAATTGGCCTGGGCGGGAGTGGCCCTCAGCTTGGCCGTGATGGGAGGGGTTGCTGGGAGCGGGGTGTTTTCCGCTTTGGGATCCCTGAGTTGGGAGGCGATTGGGGCTTTGGGAGAAGTGTTTGGGGCCACAGGCCAAATCTTGATTGCCATCCTGGCCGCCTACATCGCCTGGCGGCAGTACATCATCTCCCGCGATCTCACCATTCAGCAGAATATCATCACCCAGCAGCAGACCATCGACGCCTACTTTGAAGGCATTTCCAACCTGGTCTTGTCTCCCGATGGGCAGTTGGACGATTGGCCCCTGGAGCGGGCCATTGCTGCCGGGCGCACGGCTGCTTTGTTGAACGGGGTGGATCGCTTCGGCAAAGCCAAGATCCTGCGCTTTCTCTCCACTGCCAATCTGCTCAGCCCTCTGCGGCGAGACGAACACCTGGGCCGACCCATTCTGGACGGCAAAGGGGGTTACCAGCGGGATCGCCTGCACGGGATCCGAGTGGTCAACCTGGGCACGATGCTGGAGGGAGCCGACCTGCATGGCACCCTGTTGCGGGCGGTGGATTTCAGCGAAGCCAGCCTGGAGCGGGCCAACCTGAGCGGCTGCGATCTCAGCCACACCAATCTGTGCGGAGCTAACTTGCGGAATGCCGACCTGCGCGGGGCCGATCTCTACCGCGCTTTGCTGTTTGTGGGATCCCCTCAGACGGCTTCCCCCGCTCAGCCGGGGCAAAAGCCGGATTTTAAGACCGGGGCCTACACCGGCGCCATCGTGGCAGGAGCAGATTTCCGCCAGGCTCGCCGCCTTTCCCCCGAACAGCGGGCCTACCTGGTCACCTGGGGTGCCGAGCTGGATCCCGCGTCCGAACCTCCCCTCAACTCTCCTAGGCCGCGTTCGGATCCTGCCGACAAAACGGAGTCGTTTCCCCCACCTGCCCCAAGCCCTTGAGCGAGAATAAATCGATAAGCCTGGCTCAGGGCTTTTGCCGCCGATTCTTCGGCTATTGCAACTCGCCTCTCCCTTGGGGATGAGGGCGATCCCCTTCGATTCTCAAACATGGCACGGTTGCTCACCAAGTTCTGGCTGCTGGAGCGCTATCTGTTTGGGGAGATGCTCACCCCGGTGCTGGCCGGTATTGCAGGGGGAACCCTGCTGCTGCTGGTGGGCCGACTGTTTACCCTGGCCGAGCGGCTGGTCGAGGGATCTGTCCCCCCCCTGACGGTGTTGCGTCTTTTGGTTTTGGATCTGCCGGAGATGGTGGTGCTGGGCATGCCCATTGCCGCCTTCTTTGCCACCATGCTCACCTTGGGCAAGCTGAGCGGCAACAGCGAGATCACCGCTATGCGGGCAGCCGGGATCCCGTTTAGCCGGATTTTCCGGCCCCTGCTGCTGGTGGGGTTGGCCATGAGCTTGAGCGCTTTTTTCATTAGCAACGTGCTGCTGCCAGCCAGTAAACAGCAAATCCGCCAGATCGATCAGCAAGCTTTGCTGGCCCAGGCCACCACCCCGGTGCAATACGATGTCTTTTTCAAAACCGAAGACAACCTCTGGTTCTTCATCCGCCAAGTGGATCCCCGGTTAAATACGATGCAAGATGTCACGATTTTGCGGGTGGATCCCTTGCCGGGAGGCAAATACCAGTTGGCGGAAGTGACCTTGGCCGCTCAGGCAGTGTGGAATGGACTGGAGTGGAGCCTCAGCGAAGGAGCGACCCACCTTTACGGCCCCACGGGTCTCAGCATTGCCGAGCAAACGTTTCATCGCAAGCCGCTGCAAGTTTCCCAGGATCTGGCTACCCTAATGCAGCCGCCGGTTCCCCCCAGCGAGTTGAGCTTGCCGGAGCTGGCGGAGCGGATTTCCCGCCTGGCCCGCTCCAATCTCAATACTCAGGCTCTGCGCACCGAGTTCCACATGCGCTTCTCCCTGCCCTTGGCCAGCTTTTTTGCCGTGCTGATTTCGCTCCCCCTGGGATCCAGCACTGCCCGGCGGGTGGGACGCTACGGGGGCGTCGTCTTCGGGATCCTGTTGGTGTTTGGCTACTACGTGGTTCTGAGCGTGTCTCGCAGCTTGGGAGAAGTGGGAGCCCTTCCCCCTTGGGCGGCAGCCTGGAGCTTCAACATCTTGTTCGGCGGCATCGGACTGGTGCTGCTGGCCCGTTTCCTGCGCTAGGGATCCACCCTAGAATCCGCCAGTCTCAGTTCTCAAGGATGTCTCGAAGAAGGCAGGGATCAACTTTCCTTTCTCTCTCCTCTCGCCTCGCGTAGCTCAGGTTTCCGTCCCCTTGCGGGGAAAAGGTAGGGATCAAC
>NZ_JANSIB010000140.1:0-4850 GCF_047461895.1 Synechococcus sp. R55.8
TTATACATTATTTTCAGTATAGTTGAGCTTATTATTGACTAGAGTCATGCTCTTGAGATCTCGTCTAAGATGGTATTGATGTCGGCCCTACCCATTCCCCTGCTGGGGCAATCCTTGTCTGCTCTGAAAGACTGGGCGGTTGCCCAAGGACAGCCGGCCTATCGCGGGCAACAACTGCATGCTTGGATCTACCAAAAAGGGATCCGCTCCCTGGAACAGGTGACGGTGTTTCCTAGGGCTTGGCGAGAGGCGGTGCAAAGCTACCCAGTGGGACGCTCGCGCATTGTGCAGCGGACAGAGGCCCGCGATGGTACTGTGAAGTTTCTGCTGGGGTTGGCGGATGGGCAGTTGATCGAAACGGTAGGGATCCCAACGGCCAAGCGTCTGACGGTCTGCGTCTCTTCTCAGGTGGGCTGCCCGATGGCCTGCGATTTCTGTGCCACCGGCAAGATGGGCTACCGGCGCAACCTAGAGCTGCACGAGATTCTGGATCAGGTGTTGACGGTGCAGGAAGATTTTGGCCGTCGCGTCAGCCATGTGGTCTTTATGGGCATGGGGGAACCCCTGCTCAACCGCGATACGGTGGTACAAGCCATCCGCAGCCTGAATCAAGATATCGGCATCGGCCAACGGCATATCACCCTCTCGACGGTGGGGGTACCCCGGCAAATTGCCTGGCTGGCGCAGCAGGATCTGCAAGTTACCCTGGCCGTCAGCTTGCATGCCCCCAATCAAGACCTGCGGCAACGGTTGATCCCTTCGGCAGCCCACTACCCTCTGGACACTCTGATCCAGGATTGCCGCGACTACATGCTGCGCACCGGGCGGCGAGTCAGTTTTGAATATACCCTGCTATCGGGGGTCAACGACCTGCCCATTCATGCCCGCCAACTGGCGCAATTGCTGCAGCAGGCCAGCCGGTCAGGGGTACAACTGCACGTGAACCTGATCCCTTACAACCCCATCTCTGAAGCTGACTATCAACGCCCCCACCCGACACGGGTCAGAGAGTTCGTCCGCCAGCTCGAACAGCACCAAGTGCGGGCCACTGTGCGCCAAACCCGTGGCTTGGATGGCAATGCCGCATGTGGTCAACTGCGGGGATCCTTCCTGCGTTCTTTGCCAGGGGATTTGTAATCGCCGCGCAACGCTTGCGCGAGTACATCAGCTCAGTCCGCAGGCGCGTCGTAACCAGGCGGCATCCTGTTCTGGCAAGGTGGCGTGGTGCATGACGTAAACCTGCCGGTGATACTCGTCCAGCCAGGCTCGCTGCGCCTCGTTTAACAGTTCCCAATCGATCAAGCGTCCATCGAAAGGGATCCAAGTCAGGGAGCGAAAGCCCATCCAGCCCTCCGGCTCGGGAATGGCAATCACCTCGTAGAGGTTCTCCAGGCGGATCCCACCCCATCCCGGCTGGTAGTAGCCCGGCTCGATGCTGTTGATCATGCCCACTTTGAGAGGGGTGTTGGCGCGGCGGTGGATCCCGTTGGGCCCCTCGTGGACATTCAAAAAGGCGCCGACACCGTGGCCGGTGCCATGGCCATAGTCCAGCCCGGCCTGCCAAAGGGTAGAGCGGGCGATCCCATCCAACGAGACTCCATAGGTGTCGGGGGGGAAGATCTGGCGGGCGCATTGAATGTGGGCCTTGAGCACCTCGGTATAGCGCCGCTTGCACAAGGGATCCGCGGGTTGCGGGCCAATCCAAACGGTGCGGGTATCGTCGGTGGTGCCCCCCAAGTAGTGGGATCCGGAGTCCAACAAAAACAGTTCGCCCGGCTGCAGCAGCTTTTGGGGATCCGGAGTGCTGTAGTGGATGATGGAGCTGTTGGCGCCGGCGCCGGCAATGGTGTTAAAGCTCAGGCCCACCCACTCCCCTTCCTCCCGGTAGTGGGCCTCCATGATCGCGGCCACGTCGGCTTCGGTGACGGGGATCCCCTGTTGGATTTGCCGGTCGATCCAGGCCAGGGTGCGAATCTTGGCCCGGCTGGCCTTGCGGTTGGCCAGGCGCATCTGTTCCAGCTCGGTGGGGTTTTTCACGGCCTTGAGGGCTTCCACCGGGTGCTCCAGCTCGCGGCAGCTCGCATCCTGCAGCAGCTCTTGAGTGCCCTGGGTGGTCTGCTTGGGATCCAAGCCCACCAGCGCGTAGCTCTTGGCCCATTGGGGCAGTTGTTGGCTGTAGGTCTCGTAGGGCCAGAGTTCCACCCCGGCTTCTGCCAGAAATTGCCGAGATCGGGGACTGAGCCGCTCCAGATCTGTGAATAGAGCCGCTCTATCTAGGCTGACCAAAGCATAGGCCCAAAACACTGGGTTGTAGGGGATGTCGGATCCCCGCAGGTTAAACAGCCAGGCCACCTGATCCAATTTGGTCAGGGGCAACAGTCCCACCCGCTTGCGGCGCATCTCCTGCCGGACTTGGGCCAGCTTTTCTGCAGGGGTGGCCCCGCTTAGGTGGGTGGGTACCGAGTCAATGGGCCGGTCAAAGGGAGCGGTAAGTCCCTGGGCCAACTTATCTACCAAGTTTTCCACGACCGGGATCAAGAGCACCCCTCCCGCTTGGGCATGGGCCTGCAACTGGCGATAGGTGGCCACCGCCACCGTAAAGGGATCCACCCCCAGGCGAAAGCCGGATCCCAGCTCTTCCACAATCTCCATCAGGCTGGGCTGATTCGGCAGACCTCCTTTGATCACTGTCAATAGATTGGGATCCACCTCCCGCTCCGCCTGTTCGTGATAGCGGGGATCTACCCACAGCCAAGCCCTGTCCCGGGTGATCAAGGCATCCCCCACCGAGCCGGTAAAGCCTGTGATCCACTGACGCCGCTTGCGATGTTCCGGCAAATACTCATTGAGGTGCTCATCAGCAGAGGGAACCCAAAAGCCATCCAGATCTTGTTCTCGCAGAAGCTGGCGCAACTGCTGCAAACGGGCAGCAACATCCAGGCGGGGCAGGGTTTGGAGCATGGCAGAGGGGTAAAGCTAAACGGCCAGGCTATCGCCATTCTAAACAAGGTTGGGCCGCCCCCACTTCCCGCCTTCAGTGGTCGGCCATTTCAGATAGCAGCCAGATAGCAGCCAATACCTCCCTCTTCCTATGGGTGAGGGAAGAAATCCGCCAGCTCTAGCGCTCCTCAGGAAAACCCGCTTCCCGCCAAGCCCGCATGCCCCCATCCATCGAGATCACCCGACGATAGCCCATTTTCTGTAGATTATCGGCTGCCAACGCCGAACGAAACCCGCCGCCGCAGTACAGGACGATCTCCGCTTCTTTGTCAGGGATCACCCTCTCGATGTCCCGCTCAATGATCCCTTTGCTCAAGTGGATGGCTCCGGCAGCGTGGCCGGCTTGCCACTCCGACTCTTCCCGCACATCCACAAAATAGAAGGGATCCCCCTGCAGTTGTTTTTGCCTGACCTGCTCGACTGTCAGTTCTTGGATGCGGCTTTTGGCCTCGTTGACCAGGGCCAAGAAAGCTGGAGAGTGCTGGGGAGCCATGGAGAACAGGCGCTATGAGCCAAAGCTTATTCCAATCGATCTTATCTGGTCTGGACTTTGGGATCCCAACTGCCCTAAGGCTAGACTGGGATCCAGATTTGCCGGCTGGAGGCCCATGGCTTGAAATCCCGATCTAACTTTCCGCAACTGCTTTGGCCCCTTGCTCTGGCCGTGAGCTGGAGCATCCCCCTTGGATTGACAGCCGGTCACGTCAGCCGGACGGAGTCCTCGGCTTGGGCCCAAGCTGCCCCGATGCCCCTAGAAAGTGGGATCCAGCGGCAAGTTTCCAGCCCACCGCCAGCCGCCCTGGTGGAGTGGCTAAGCCAGCAGGTGGCCGCCGCCAACCGGCGGGATTTGCCAGGGGTGATGGCCGGCTACAGCCCCGACTTCCGCCACCGAGATGGGCTGGACCGGGAAGAGGTGGAAGGTGCCATCCGCAAGCTGTGGAGCTCTCATCCCAAGCTCACCTATTCGGCCCAGATCCTCTCCTGGCGGCAGGTGGGCCCTGAGATTGTTGCGGATATTCTCAGCCAAGTAGAGGGATCCCAATCCTCGGTGCGGGGGGACTTTCAGGTAGAAGCCTCTGCCCTGGTGCGCAATCGCTATCGCCCGGATCCAGCCAATCCCGGACAACTGCTGTTGATTGACCAAGAAGTGCTGCGGGAGGCCAGCACCCTCACCTCTGGATCTGCCCCTCCCACCGTCACCTTGAACCTGCCGGAGGTGGTCAAACCGGGATCCACCTATTCGCTGCAGGCGATTGTGGCAGAGCCTCTCACCCACTCTTTGCTGTTGGGCGCCGTTGCCGAACAACCCGTTGCCGGGGCGGGCTACCCAGAGGTGACCTCGTTTGCTCTCGAACCTCTACAGGCCGGAGGGATCTTCCTACAGGCAGATGCTCCGCAAGAACCCCGTTCTGAGTGGATTTCTGTGATGTTGGTTAACCAAACCGGCATCACGCTGGAGAGTCGGCGTCTTATCGTCAGCGATCGCTTGGCTCTGGAGGGATCCCTGGCCATCCCCACCGTCCCTTAGGAAATCTTCAGGATGATGAGGAATGGCTCTGGGGTAATCTGGACAGGCAGTTGAGCTTGTTAAGATGGAGAACTATGCACCCCTCAGCTTGTTTGCTTTCTGGTGCTGGCCCTATTTTTGAGCGGTTGCGATAGCGGCGACTCCCTTGGTGCTCCGGTGGTGGATCGCCCCACTCCTGCCAGCAATTGACCGAACAATCCCGAGGGGTCTCGAAAGGTTGGGTCGAGGTGTCTTGAAAGGACCCAACCTCAAGAAACATTGGCATCTTCAGCTAGAAATCGCAGGAGCCCCGCACTGTACCCGTAGGGTCACTGCCGGGAGG
>NZ_JANSIB010000141.1:0-4784 GCF_047461895.1 Synechococcus sp. R55.8
GATCGCTTCTTTCCTGAACCATGTTCAGGAGAGTTCAGCGTGAATGTATCAGGTACGGCTTGGGCCTATCGCCAGGGATCCCTGATCTGCCTTGATAGGGCTGTGGGCTGCTTCATTGCCTTGGCCCCTGCCGACTCCTAAACTAGCAGTGAAGCCGACTCAAGGAGGGAAGCATCCTGAGCCCCCAGTTTTGCTTGAAATCATTGGTCAAGTGCTTCAGAAGCAGCATAGACAGCCCAAAGGAGCAGCAGGCCGCGGAAAATAGGCTCCAGCCTTTGGCGAGGGCGGAGGTTCTGAGCATGCCAGCAGTGCAGAGCACTGCCCCCTTGGTGGAGCTGCGCCAAGTTTCCAAGCGCTTCGGCTCGACGGTGGTGCTTGACCACGTGGATCTGAAGGTGTACCGGGGTGAGGCCCTGGGCCTGGTGGGGCCTTCGGGCACCGGGAAATCGACGCTGCTGCGCATCATTGCCGGCCTAACGGAGCCAGACGCTGGAGAAGTGCTCTGGTGCGGGATCCCACTCCCGGAGATTCAAGCCCATCATGCAACTCCCCCTTTGCGAGTAGGGATGGTGTTTCAGCAGGCCGCCCTCTTCGACTCCCTGACGGTGGAAGAAAACGTGGGGTTTTTGCTCTACGAGCACTCGCAGTTGCCCCGCTCCCGCATTCGGGAATTGGTGGCCGCCAAGCTGGAGGCGGTGGGGCTGGCGGGCAAAGAGCACAACCTGCCAGAAGAACTCTCGGGGGGGATGCGCAAACGGGCCAGCTTCGCCCGCGCCATTATGGAGGATCCTTCTCTGCCCCAGGATGAGCCCCAATTGCTGCTGTACGACGAGCCCACAGCGGGCTTGGATCCCATTGCCTCCACGGTGATTGAAGATCTCATCCGGGAGCTGCAGCAGGTGAAAAAAGCCTGTGAGAGCTACATTGTGGTGACCCACCAGCACAGCACCATTTACCGCGCCACCGACCGCATTGTCCTGTTGGCTCAGGGGCGGGTGCAGTGGGAGGGATCCGTGCAGCAGATTGAAACGTGCGATAACCCCTTTGTGCGGCAGTTTTTCAGCGGTAGCGTAGAAGGGCCAATTCAAGTGGCGGGGCAGGTGTGATGCGTTCGCGAGCAGTGCGAGAAGGGGCAGTGGGCCTGTTGATCCTGGCGGGGGCGCTGGGCTTTGCCGGCCTGTTTTTGTGGATCTACAACCTGCGCTTTGGCAGTCGCGGCTTTCAATTTACCGTCACCTATACCAACGTGGCCGGCCTGACAGAGGGATCCAGTGTGCGGCTGCGGGGGGTAACCGTAGGTCGGGTGGAGCGTATCACGCCTCAACCCAATCAAGTGGAGGTGCAGGTGGCCATTGACCAGCCTTTGGCTATTCCCCGCAACGCCCTGTTTGTAACCAAACAGACGGGGTTGGTGGGGGAAACGGTGATGGATATCCTGCCCCAGGGGAGGGGTCAGGCGGCAACGGGATCCCCTCTGGCAGCGGATTGCGACAGCAGTCAAATCATCTGCGATGGGGATGTGGTGGAGGGCAAACCTGGAGTGGATTTTGGCCAGTTATTGATCCGGCTGGATCAGTTGCTCACACGGATCAACGACGATGAGCTCTTCGACACCCTTAACGCCACCCTAGAAGGGCTCACCCGCGTTGCCAATAGCGTGGCCGATCTCTCAGAAACCGTGGAAGAGCGAGTAGCTGCCCTGCGCACCGAAGATCTGGACTTGTTGCAATTCACGACCGCTGCCACAGCCATCCAAGACGCGGCTGGGGCTGTGAGGGGAACTGCCCGCAGTTTTCAAGCGGCTGCCGATCAATTCACCGCCCTGGTGGATCAAAACCGCACTTCCCTTAACGCCGTCCTGGAGAACATTCAGCAGGTGAGCGCCGATCTACAGGCCATGTCGAGCGCGGTGCGCCCGCTGGTTACCGATCCACAACTCCAGGCCGATGTGCGCCAGATCCTGGCCGAGGTGCGAGCGGCTGCGGAGAACGTGGCCCAAGCTACCGAAGATCTGCAGCAGATTGCCGCCAGCCTCAACGATCCGGGCACTTTAGCTACTCTGCGCCAAACCCTCGATTCCGCCCGCATCACCTTTCAGAATATGCAAAAAATTACCGCCGACATCGACGAGCTGACCGGGGATCCCCAGTTTCGCCGCGGCATTCGAGAGTTGGTATTGGGGCTGAGCAACTTGGTCTCCAGCGTCCCTGGGGAAGATGGGATCCAGCCCGCGGTGGCCGAAGGGTATCACTTTCGTTTTGCGCCCGTCTCTTTTGCCCAGGGGATTGTCCCTGGATCCCAAGGATGGCAGCCGCAGACTTCCCCATAAGTTGGCTGCCTTTCCCCTCTCTCTAGCGGGAGTCTGGGATCCCTGAGATGACCCGCTGAGGTAACAACGGCGGCCAAAGCCGTTGAAGGGATCCCCAACCTGGGGTAGGCTTTGCGGATAAGGTGTTGCCTGTATTGCTACGCAACGCTGGCGCGACTGAGGTTGAGGTGTGAGGAATGTGTGGCATTGTCGGCTACGTGGGTTTTCAGTGGGCTGCCCCCATCCTGTTGGAGGGCCTGCGCACCTTGGAGTATCGGGGCTATGATTCTGCCGGCATTGCCACAGTGGATCCCGAAGAAGGATTGAGAGTTGTCCGCGCTACCGGCAAGCTGCACAACCTGCTGGTGAAGCTGACGGCCAACATGCCCACGGCCAAGGTAGGGATCGGACATACCCGCTGGGCCACCCACGGCGGCGTGACCGAAGAAAATGCCCACCCCCAGTGCGACGAGCGCGGGCGCATTGTGGTGATCCAAAACGGCATTGTGGAAAACTACCTGGAGCTAAAGGAGCGTCTCCTGGAGCGGGGGATCCCATTTCGCTCCCAAACCGATACGGAAGTGATCGCCCAACTGCTGGGTCTCTACACCGAAGAGCTGGGCTCCTTTGAGGCGGCCTTTGGCCAGGTCATGGGGCAACTGCGGGGAGGAAACGCCGTAGTGGCTCTGGATCGGGAGGCGCCGGATCGGCTGATCGCAGCCCGTTTGGGCAATGCCGGAGCCGTGGTGGTGGGAGAGGGAGAAGGAGAAAACTTCGTGGCCTCCGATCTGCCTGCCATTGTCCGCCATACCCGCAAGGTGGTGTTCTTAGAAGATGGGGAAATGGCGGTTCTCACGGAGTCTCAAGTGCGCTACCTGCGCATTACCGGCGAGGAGCTGCGCAAATCCAGCATCACCGTGGCCTGGGATCCCGTCTCAGCCGCCAAGGGAGGCTACAAGCACTTCATGCAAAAGGAGATCTTTGAGCAGCCCCGCACCACCACCGATACGCTACGGGGGCGGGTGGATCTGGAACAGGGCCGGGTGACACTGGAGGGGCTAACGCTTTCTGAAGCGCAACTGGCCCACATTGAGCACATCCACGCCGTAGCCTGTGGTACTGCCTGGCACGCCTGCTGGGTGCTCAAGTACTTCATCGAGAGCTTGGCCCGTACCCCTGTAGAGGTGGATTACGCCTCTGAGTTTCGCTACCGCCAGCCGGTGTTGCGCCCCAACCACCTGTTGCTGGCCTTAACCCAGTCGGGAGAAACCGTCGATACGCTGGCAGCCATGAGCGAGGCCCGCACCCAAGGGATCCCGACTCTGGCGATTGTCAACGCCATCGGATCCCAGGCCAGCCGTCTGGCGGATGCCGGGGTTCTCTACATCCATGCCGGTCCGGAGATTGCCGTGGCTTCCACCAAAGTGTTTACCGGCATGTTGGTGGCGGGGTATTTGCTGGCCCTGCAACTGGCCCAAGCCAAAGGGATCCTCAGCCCGGCCCAGATCCAAACCCACCTGCAAGCCTTGATCGAGCTGCCGGGCAAGATCAGCCTGCTGCTGAAGGACGCCGCCCTCTACGACCAACTGGCGGAGCAGTACCATCATGTTGCCAACATGCTCTATCTGGGCCGCTGGGTTAACGCCCCGATTGCCCTGGAAGGAGCTTTGAAGATGAAAGAGGTGAGCTATATCCACGCCGAAGGCTACCCGGCAGGGGAGATGAAGCATGGCCCTATTGCCCTCATCGACGAGCGGGTGCCGGTGGTGTGCATTGCCACCCGGGATCCCGTCTACGAAAAAATGCTCTCCAACATCGAACAGGTGCGGGCGCGGGGGGGACGGGTGATCGCCCTCATCAACCCCGAAGACACCCAGGTGCGGGAGAAAGCCGACCACATCATCGAGGTGCCCAGCACAACACCCCTGTTGTCGGCGGTTCTGAACGTGATCCCTCTGCAGTTGTTCGCCTATGCCATGGCTTTGCGCCGCGGAGCCGATGTGGATCAGCCGCGCAACTTGGCCAAGTCGGTAACGGTGGAGTAACGGCTGTTGCCCTTGCCGCCCCTGGCCTCTGGTTTTTGCAAAATCGGGCAGATCACCTCTTTTTCATCAGCAGCCGCAGGGGGGATCTGCCAATCGGAGAGGAGACCTTGAATTTGGCTTTTCAGCGCTTGCAGATCGGCAATTCGCTGTTCAATCTCCTGCAGCTTGCCTTGCAGATGCTGGCGAATTTCTGGACAAGGCTGCTCCCCTCGGTCGTGGACATCCAGGATTTGGCGGATTTCTTCTAAGCTCAGGCCCAGGCTCTGGCAGCGGCGGATAAAGGCCAGACGAACCAAAACCGAAGGGTCGAACAGCCGATAGCTGGACTCCGCCCGTTCCACCGTTGGCTTCAGCAGGTCTATCGATTCGTAGTAGCGCACCGTGCGTACAGGCAAGCCGGCTGCTAGAGCCACCTGGCCGATCTTCAGGCT
>NZ_JANSIB010000142.1:0-4777 GCF_047461895.1 Synechococcus sp. R55.8
ACATTTCCTGAGCTTAAGGACTACGTCCCGCTGACGCGAAAAGGACGGGATGCCCCACCGCCCTGTAGAGTAGTGCGTAGTGACTAGTCACTAGTCACTAGCCTTTTTATTGCTTCATGGAGTGGGGTGACGGCTTCGGTTTTGCGTGGGTATGTTGACCCTGCGCATACAGCGCGGGGCTTCTCGGCGGTTTAGCTAAAATAGGCTAGAGAGCAGCTGCAAGACTCCGCAGGGTTGCAAAGCAACACCCCAATGGGGAGATGCCCATCTTCTCATCACCAGAACAAACTCTACCCTGCATCCTTTGAGCGGGCCAACCCAACTGAAGCTGACAACTTGAGCGCATGAAAGCCGTAGTCATGAGTGTGCCCGGCGGGCCAGAGGTTCTGCAGCTCCGAGAAGTACCTGAGCCCCAAATTCGCGGCGAGCGGGAGCTGCGCATCCGTCTGAGGGCAGCCGGCGTCAACCCCATCGACACCAAACTGCGGCAACGGGGCACCTTCTATCCAGAGGAGATGCCCGCCATTCTGGGGTGTGACGGTGCCGGCGTTGTGGAAGCCGTGGGATCCGGAGTTAGGCACTTTACAGTGGGAGACGAGGTGTACTTCTGCCACGGGGGTCTGGGCAGGCAGGCGGGGAATTACGCCGAGCTGATCGTGGTGGACGAGCGTTTTGTGGCTCCCAAGCCCAGAACTCTGAGCTTTGCGGAGGCTGCTGCTGCCCCGCTGGTGCTGATCACCGCCTGGGAAGCGCTGTACGACCGGGGACGTCTCCAGGCCGGCCAAAGTGTGCTCATCCACGGGGGAGCGGGTGGAGTTGGCCATGTGGCCATTCAACTGGCCCGTCTACGGGGATCCAAAGTGGCCACCACCGTGAGCACCCCGGAAAAGGCGGAGTTTGTCCGTTCCCTAGGCGCCGGCTTGCCCATCTTCTACCGGCAGACAGACTTTGTGCGCGCCGTTTTGGACTGGACAGGGGGAGAGGGGGTAGATCTTGCCCTAGATACCTTGGGCGGCAAGCTATTGGAGCAGACCTTCCCCGCAGTGCGCGTGTACGGAGATATCGTCACCCTGCTGGCCCCGGCCCCAGAGATCGACTGGCGGGTGGCTCGCGACCGCAACTTGCGGGTGGGATTTGAGCTGATGCTCACCCCGATGCTGAAAAGCCTGACCAACGCCCAACAAAATCAGGCGGAAATCCTCAGGCAATGTGCCCGCCTCATCGACCAAGGCCAACTGCGGATCCAGCTCAGCCACACCTTTCCTCTGGCCGAAGCGGCTGCCGCCCACCGGTTGCTGGAGCAGGGATCCGTTCTGGGCAAAATTGCCTTAACCATCCCCGAGTAGGCATGCTGGAGAAAGCCCGTTGAGGATCTGCCCATGGTTGCTCCTCTCACCCCCCACCTGCTGGAGAACGAGAGCTTCTACGAAAATGCCCTCTGCTGGCTAGGGCGACCCCAGACGGCCTATCGACTGTTGAGCGAAGCAGTTTTTCCTGCCATCTCCTCTTGGGTGCGGGGGGAGGTAGATAGCCACTCTTTTAACCACTGGCAACTGGAGGATGTGCGCACCTTTCTGTATCCGGTGGTGGCTCTGGGGGATCAAGAAACCCTTGTTCTCTCCAGTGAAGCCCTGCTCCTCTGCGGCATCGGCAACTATTACAACCCCTGTGACTTGGCCATTGTGGTGTTTGTGCAGCAGCCCCAAGAGCTGTTCAGCCAACTGATGCAGCGCATTCGCCGGGCCGAAGCCACTATCAGCCGCGGGCCAGACGTGCGCATGCTCTCGGAACAGGTAAACCTGGCCAAGCGCGGACAAGACTACATCAACACCAAATATCTGGTCTGGCCCTACGCTCTTTCCGGTGCTGCTCAAGATACGCTAATTCAGCAGGGGATCAGCCTCATCCGTCTTTCCCCCCAAGAAGCCGCCTTGCCCTTTAAGGAATAGGTGGAGGACAATCTGCTCTGTCGGCGGAAGATAGGGATCCCCGTCCAAGCCCTTTTTCCATCTCTATCGTTTTTCATGGTCGATACCCACCTGCCCCCCTTGATCCAAGCGATGCTGGATCCCGCCTTCTACCCTCATCCGGTACGGGATCCCATTCGGCTTATTCAAACCCACATTTCCTATATTCTGCTGACAGGCGACTATGCCTATAAAGTGAAAAAGCCTTTGGACTTTGGCTTTTTGAACTTCACCACCCTGGAGAGGCGGCGCCACTTTTGCCAAGAAGAGCTGCGCATGAACCAGCGCGGTGCTCCCGGCCTTTATCTGCAAGTGTTGCCCATTGTCCAGACCGATGGCCGATTTCAGTTCAACAGCAGCGGCGAGCCCATAGAATACGCTCTGCAAATGCGGCAATTTCCCCAAGAGCAACTGTTCAGCAACCTGTTTGAGCGGGGAGAGCTAACGCCGTCCTTGATGGAGGAGCTGGGGCGGGTGGTGGCGACGTTTCATGCCCAAACCGAGACCAACGACTACATCCGCAGCTTTGGCCGGCCAGAACGGGTGCGAGAAGCCTTTGACGAGAATTACGCCCAAACCCAGCGCTACGTCGGCGGCCCACAAACAGCTCAGCAATATCGAGAAACCCAAGCCTACACCGATCGCTTTTTTGCTGAGCGGCAGGAGCTGTTTCAACAAAGAATAGAACAAAACCGCATTCGCGAATGCCACGGAGATTTACACCTGGGCAACATCTGTTTTTGGGAAGGGAAGATCCTGCTTTTTGATTGCATCGAGTTCAACGAAGCCTTCCGCTTTGTGGATGTCATGTACGACATATCCTATGGGGTGATGGATTTGGATGCCCGCCATCGCCCCGATCTGGGAAACGCCTATTTGAACACCTACCTGGAAGAAACCGGAGATTGGGAAGGGTTGAAGATCTTGCCTATTTACCTCAATCGGCAGGCCTACGTGCGGGCCAAGGTCACCTCTTTTTTGCTGGAGGATCCCACTGCAGCAGAGGAAGCCAAGGCCACAGCCTTTAGCACCGCCGCCCGCTATTACCGTCTTGCCTGGGAATACACCCTCCCCAAGCGGGGGCAGTTGTTCCTGATGTCGGGATTGTCGGGATCCGGCAAAAGCACGGTAGCCCGCCACTTGGCCCGTCAGCGGGGAGCCATTCACATTCGCTCCGATGCGGTGCGCAAGCATTTGGCCGGGATCCCTCTGCGGCAACGGGGGGGGCCGGAGGTTTATACCCCGGAGATGACCGATAAAACCTACCGCCGCTTGGTGCAGTTGGGAGTAGAGCTGGCCCAGGAAGGCTACACCGTGATTCTGGACGCCAAGTTCGACCGGCAGGCGCTGCGGGGGATGGCCATTGATCAGGCCCAACGCCAAGGGATCCCACTGCGCATCCTCCACTGCTACGCCCCTGAACCTGTTTTGCGGGAGCGCCTGCAACGCCGTAGCTCAGCTCCTCAGCCCCTCTTGGCCCCAGCCGGCTGCATCGATGGAGATCAGCAGCACTCTGCCGACATTGCTGATGCCACCGCCGAGATGCTCTCCCAACAGCAGGCCCACTGGCAGGATTTTTCCGATTCGGAACGGCCTTTTTTAAAGGTTTTGGATACCAGCCAAGATTGGCCATCTCAACTTCAGCAGGTCTAGATCTCGACTCAAACTGCACAAACTCGAGAAAATTGCTATCAGCAAGATGGATTTTGCCGTTTCTGGGCTAGAGGATGGCAGCAGCTTTTGTTGTGCAGGGATCCCTTTCCAAAGTAGCGGTAAAAATTGGGTCTAAAGCCCTGCCCTATCGCTACGCAGTTCGCCCTGGCGGGCTGTAGGCTGGGGAGCAGGGGGGCTTTCCAGGCCTACCCTTTTCCCATCCCACTCAACCAGAACCAACCCCGTGCAGGAGGATCCAACAGTGAGCGATGTAACTCCAGATGACCTTCGCCTGATGCTCCTGTTCGAGGGCTTTCCTCCTGAGAGGCTAGAGCCGCTGGCCGGGCAAATGTCGTTGCGCTCCCACCCGGTCAACCAGGCCATCTTGTTACAAAATGACTGGGGTAACGCCGTTTATTTCATCCTGGAAGGGTGGGTCAAGATTCGCACCCATGATCTCGAAGGCCGGGAGATCACCCTCACCATTCTTGGTCCAGGGGAAATCTTCGGGGAAATGGCTGCTTTGGACGAAGCGCCTCGTTCTACCGACGTTGTAGCCCTAACAGCCACCAAAGTCAGTTGTCTGTCGGCCCAACACTTCCTGGCTTTTTTGGCTTCTGATCCTCAGGCCGGCATCCGCCTTGCTCAGCTCATGTCGCGCCGCTTACGGCAGATCAACCGTCGTCTGCAGTTGCGCGAGGCCAGTAGTACGGCCCGTGTTGCCGATATCCTGCTGTTCTTGGCCGAATCCCGTGGCCGGGTTAGCCGAAGTGGCGTAGAGATCCCCAACTTGCCCCATCGGGAGCTGAGCAGCCTCAGTGGCCTAGCCCGGGAAACGGTCACTCGCGTCCTGTCCAAGCTGGAGCAAGAGGAGCTGATCCGCCGGGATCGCAACCGAGATGTTCTCTGCATCCCCCAGATGGAGGCTTTGGAGAAATTGATTGGCTAAATTGGGGGCGCCACCAGTTGTCAAAACCCCCCTCGACATCGTAAGATAGTAGGTCCAGAGCCGGGATAGCTCAGTTGGTAGAGCAGAGGACTGAAAATCCTCGTGTCACCAGTTCAAGTCTGGTTCCTGGCATCTGGTATGAGTATGCTGAGGCGGGCTTGGGTCAACGACCTAAGCCTTTTTGCTATGTCGGTCTGGGGAGTTCTGC
>NZ_JANSIB010000143.1:0-4750 GCF_047461895.1 Synechococcus sp. R55.8
CTCTCACAAAACCGTAGGCAAACTAACCTCAGCCCTGCCGGAAGCAGGCTGTGACCCTTTCGCAGGTTGATTACCCTCTGGGGATCCCTGCCACTCGAGGTGGAACGCTTTACTGACAGACTTTGCCCTGCTGGTCGGCAGAAGGGCTGTCAGAGTTCTTGTTGGTTAGCTTACCACCCCCCGGCCCAAACTCAGCCCGGCAAGCCTTGAGAGTCGGAGGAGAGCGACATTCCGCCTGTTAGAGCTGGTCAATCTCCTTGCGCAAATTTTCCAACTCCAGATCGACTTCGCTCTCACTTGCGGTGGAAGGTTGGCCTGAGGACTTTGACCCTCCAGAGGGCAACTGACCCTGGATCGACGCCTTGAGCATCAGCAGCTCATGATCCACATCCGAGCCACCCGCCTCCAAAGCGGCAAACTGGTTTTCCAAATTGTCCACCGCCAGCTCTGCCACTGCCGCCGACTGAGCTTCCAGGGAGTTCACCTTCTCCTCCATGCGCTCAAAAGCGGCAAAGGCGCTTGTGGCGTCCACCCGCCCGATGACCTGGTTGATTTGTTGAGAAGCTTTGGCCGCGCGGGCCCGGGCGATGAGCATGTCTTTTTTGGTCTTGGCCTCAGCGATCTTGCTCTCCAGCTTGGTCATGTTGGACTTCAGGATCTCCACCTGCTTAGTCTGCTCATCCAACTGCCGCTTCAGGCTTTGGGCAGTCTCGGCAAAGGTTTTCTTGCGCACCAGCGCTTCCCGAGCCAAAGCTTCGTTGTTGTTGCGCAGGGCCAACTCGGCGCGTCTTTGCCACTCATCAACACTCTGCTGTGCTTGCTCATACTGCCGCTCTATCCGCTTCTGGGCAGCAATGGCCTGGGCAACCGCTTGCCGCATCTGGTAGTGATCCTCAGACATGTCCTGAATGGTCTGGTTCAGGATTTTCTCCGGATCCTCGGCGCTGCTGACCAGCGCATTGATATTGGATCTAATGATTCGGCTGACCCGATCGAACAATCCCATCGGTTGCTTCCCCCTCTAGCGGTCTGACCTAATGCTACCCTTGCTGCTTTGATGCCTTCCAGTGCTTCTACTCCAGTATAGGGATCCATAGGGCTCCGCTGAAAAAAGCTGTAACGTTCTCTTGCCCCAATACCCTCCAGAGCCGATAATGCTTGCTTAACTTCGTTTGCTGACCGACAATCCCTGTTCTCTGATCGGGGCCATCCGCAGGTCGAAACGAAGTTGAGTTTGGCCGGTGTTGTTGGGAGTTCTCCGCCCCAGGTTCACGATTCAGGAGAGGGATCCGTGGCTCAGCGCCCGATTATTCTGGGTATTGTTGGCGATAGTGCTGCTGGGAAGACCACCCTTACCCGCGGCATTGCCCAAGTCTTGGGGGAAGAAAACGTCACTGTCATCTGCACCGACGACTACCACCGCTACGACCGCAAACAACGCGCTGAACTGGGGATTACAGCCCTCCATCCCGACTGCAACTACCTGGATATCGTTCAGCAGCACCTGACGCTCCTGCGCACCGGCCAGCCGATCCTAAAGCCCGTCTATAACCACAGCACCGGCACCTTTGACCCGCCAGAGTACGTCAAGCCCAACAAATATGTCATCGTCGAAGGGCTGCTGGGCTACTTTACCCGTGGTATGCGGGATAGCTACGATGTCAAGGTTTATTTGGCCCCTCCCGAACATCTACGCGCCCTCTGGAAGATTAAGCGAGACACCCGCAAGCGCGGATACACAGAAGAGCAAGTTCGAGAAGAGCTCAAAAAGCGCGAACCCGACTCAGAGGCTTTTATTCGTCCACAGCGCCAATGGGCCGATGTAGTGGTCACCTTTTACCCGCCCCAAGAGGGATCCGACCAAGACGAGGTATTGCTGAATGCACGCTTGGTGCTGCGCCCCACCATTCCTCACCCAGATTTTTGGCAAATCCTCAATGCCCGCGACAGTCACCTCAGCTCTGCCATTCGTTTGGATTTGGATCGGGATATGGGCAAGCCCGTCGATGTTTTGCAGATTGATGCCCATGCTACGGCCAGCCAAGTGATTGAGCTGGAGCGGATGCTCTGCAACGAAATCCCTTACCTGGGCAAGTTCTGTAGCTTAGAGGGAAACCCCAATATCGGCCAATTGATCGGCACCACCGGCGAGCTGCTCCAGAGCTATCCCCTGGCTTTGACTCAATTGCTGATCACCTACCACATGCTAAAAGCGGCCCATATCTACCAGTAGAATCCGTGGCGGTGAGGGATCCCCAGTTTCGCAAGACCTGCAGGGTAAGGCTCGGCCCAGCACGGTAACCCGCTCCCAGAGCAGAGTCTTGTGAGCTTCTGTCAAGGACATGGGCTGTGCTGGAATTGAACCAGCGGCTCCCACCGTGTCAAGGTGGTACTCTACCACTGAGTTAACAGCCCCTATAAGCGATGCCGCTGTGCATCTACCTGAAGGCCGGAAACAAATAATATCACATCTTAACCTGTCCCATTGGGGTCAACCTAGGTGGAGAGTGGACAGGTGCCCTATTTCAAATCAAAAAGGGGATCCGGTCAGCAACTGGTAGTGCAACACCTGGGGTGGGCGAGCAAAGTAGGGCCCGATGAGGGCACGCCAGCGGACAAAGTTTTCCGATTGGCGAAAGTTGACCAGATGGGCCTCTAGGGATCCCCACTGAACGAGCAGTAGGTATTGCTGAGGGTGCTCCAGACAGCGCTGCAGTTGGTGCCCTTGGTAGCCGTCGGTCTGCTGCAAATGGATGAAAGCTTGAGCGATGGCGGCTTCAAAGGCGGCTTCAGAGCCGGGGGTAATTTCAAACTGAGCCACCTCAAGGATGGAGGAAGCAGTCATGGGTTACGTATGCAGGCCGCATTCGGTCTTGCTTGTGCCCTTCCAGCGTCCAGAGCGGGGATCCGCCCCTGGCTCAACAGGCGCAGTGCAGTGGAGGCAGCCGATACTGGGGTAGTGGCGATCGTGCAGGGGGTTGTAAGGGATCCCGTGGTCAAGGATGTATTTCCAAACTTGGCCATTTGTCCAGTCAGCCAGCGGGTTGAGTTTGAGGCGGTTGCGCTTGCCGTCCCACTGCACCTTGCCGATATCGGCGCGGGTGGGGGATTGTTCCCGACGCATCCCTGTAATCCAAGTGGTGCAACCGGCCAGAGCACGATTCAAGGGCTCCACCTTGCGGATGTTGCAGCAGAGGTCGGGGTTAGAGCGATACAGTTCTGGCCCGTATTGAGCTGCTTGCTCTTCCGGGGTAAGCAAGGGCTTGAAGATCTGCAGTTGCAAGTGGGGGTAGCGCGCCAACACCTGCTCCCGCAGTTGTAGGGTTTCCGGGAAGTGAAAATCGGTGTCCAGAAAAAAAGCGCGAACACGGGGGTTAATCGCCGTGAGCAGATCGATCAGCACTAGGTCTTCCGGGCCAAAGCTACAGGCCAGCACCAGCCCATCTCCAAATTCTTCAACCGCCCAGGCAAGCAGGTCGCTCGCCGACAAAGGCTCAAACCGTTCGCTCAGAGATACCACTTGCGGCTGATACTGCGCCTGCAACGCTTGGGCCGCCAGCTCCCAGCGGCTAGAAGGAGAAAGGCTTGCCGTCATAGGGGGAAGACACCGAACTCGACGATCTTTGCATTCTAAATCTACACTAATTCGGTCAAGCTTTAGGAGTTTCTGATTACCAGGCGGCAGCGGGCAGAGGGAGAGAGCGGGATCCCTTGGCCCGGAGAGGGATTTGTCCCCAGCGATCCCGTCGGATCCCCATCACCAAGCCGTGCCAGAGGGGGCTGGGATCCAACTCCGGCAACTTAACCCAGTGGTAGCGCAACACCCCTCGCCGTGGGTTCACCTCCAGCTCAAACACCCGCAGAGCCGAAACCGGCCCCACCAGAGGAGGTGCCGTCAGGTAAGGGATCCCATCGCGGACATACACCTTCGGCACATGCAGGTGGCCACTCAGCACCGCCACCACCCGTCCGTGACGGGCCAAGAGAGCGTGTAGCGCCGAGGCTGGTTCGCTGAGGAGCCGGTACTTGCGAAACAAAACCGCGTCCATTTGAGTGGGAGCAATGAAGGGCGGCTGATGGATCAGTAGGATCAGCCATTCTTCCGGCACCGTTTGCAGATGTTCGTCCAGCCAGTGCAGTTGGGAGGGGCGTAGCACGCCCTGAGGCAAAGGGAAGCGTCCCAGGCTGGCGTCGAGGGCAATCAAGCGGATCCCGGGCAGAGGGGAAAGGCTGTAATCGACGTAACCGGTGGGAGCCGGGGACAGGGGAAATTGGCTTTGGCACCAACGGATAAACTGATCTCGGTTAAAGCGTCCCTTTCTCCTCAGGGTGTCGATATCGTGGTTGCCCAGGCTGAGGTAATAGGGCACCCGCAGTTGGGCAACAATCTCCTGGAAAGATTGAAAGCTCTCCGGATCCGCTTGATCCACCAAATCCCCGGTAAACACCACGAAGTGCAGATCGGGCACCTGGTTGAGATGGGCAACGGCGGCTTCCAACTGGCGGCGGGGGGAATCGGACATCCACCAACAGCGGCACCCCGTCTCGGGCATCAGGTGGACATCTGAGACTTGAGCAAAGCAAATGCGTTGGGTTGCCATTGTTTAGGTACTTATTCACACCTCACGCCCGCATCATAGTCAATGAGGGGCCGGGGGGCTATGGGCTTCTCTTAACCTCAGCTGGGAGCCATCGGCAACTGGGGCACAGGTAGGGCTGTGAAAGGGGCGCGCAGACTGGTCAAATTGGT
>NZ_JANSIB010000144.1:0-4371 GCF_047461895.1 Synechococcus sp. R55.8
TTTCCATGACAGGATGGTAGGGATCCCGCCCCCCGGTGCATCAGATGGTTGCCCAAGCTGCTCCTACTGCCTACGAGGCCCAAACCCAAGCTCTCGCCCAATCTTTGTTGGCCTCTCTTTGGGGAGAGAAGCGATCCCTGCTGGCCCAGTGGCGGGATCAACTGCGCTGGGAGGACAAGCTGCTGGCCTGGGCGATGGAAAACCCCCACTTGCGCACCCAGTTGTTCCGCTTGATTGATGTCTTGCCCAGCTTGAAAAGCAAGGCTGAGGTGGCCCGCCATTTGCAGGAGTATCTTTCAGATCGGGCGGTGGAATTGCCGGGAATGCTGAAAAGCCTGCTCAACTTTGCAGACCCCGACTCCCTGCCAGGGCAGTTGGCTGCCACCACCCTAACCGCTGCCGTGGAAGCCTTGGCCCGTCGATACATTGCCGGAGAAACCCTGCAGCAAGTCAGCAAAACTCTGGAAGCTCTGCACCGGCAGGGTATGGCTTTCACGCTGGATTTGCTGGGGGAAGCCGTCATCACCGAAGCGGAAGCCCAATCCTATCTGGATCGCTATCTGCAGGTGATGGAGCATTTGGCAAAGATGGTCAAAACCTGGCCACAACCGCAGCCGGTGCCGCAAGTGTCGGTAAAGCTGACAGCCTTCTATTCCCAGTTCGATCCCATCGATCCCCTGGGGGCCAAAGCCAAAGTGGGGGAACGGATTCGCATCCTGTTGCGCCGGGCAGAAGCTCTGGGAGTCGGGATCCATTTCGACATGGAGCAGTACCGCTACAAATCCCTCACCCTGGCCATTTTGCAGGAGCTGCTGCTGGAGCCGGAGTTCAAAAGCCGCACCGACGTTGGCCTGACGCTGCAGGCCTACCTGCGGGATAGCTACACCGATCTGCAAAACCTGATCGCCTGGGCCAAAGAGCGGGGATCCCCGGTGACGGTGCGCTTGGTCAAGGGGGCCTACTGGGATCAAGAGACCATCCTGGCGGCGCAAAAGCACTGGCCACAGCCGGTTTACAACAGCAAGTCTGCTACCGACGCCAACTTCGAGCGCATGACCCAGCTTTTGTTGGAGCACCACACCCATCTCCACGCCGCCATCGCCAGCCACAATGTGCGCTCTCAGGCCAAAGCCATCGCCATCGCCCAAGCCCTGGAGGTGCCCCAGTCTGCTTTTGAACTGCAGGTGCTCTATGGCATGGCCGATCCCCTGGCCAAGGCCTTGGTGCAGAAGGGACAGCGGGTGCGGGTGTACTGCCCCTACGGGGAGCTGCTGCCGGGTATGGCCTACCTGATCCGGCGTTTGCTGGAAAACACCGCCAACACCTCTTTTCTGCGGCAAAGCGTTCAGGGCTACAACCCCGAGCAGCTGTTGGCCCCGCCGGTCTTGGACGAGGGATCCGTTTTCCAAGCTCCTTCTCTCTCGTTTGCCGCCGCTCCCGATACGGATTTCAGCCAGCCCCAGCAGCGGGATCCCTTTTTTCAGGCATTGGACGAGATCCGGCCTCAACTGGGTCAGAGGGTTCAGCCCTGGATTGCCGGAGAATATCGCCCCACTCGACAAGCCATGCTCTCCCTCAACCCTGCGGATCCCCAACAGGTGGTAGCGGAAATTGGGTTGACCGATCTGGAACAGGTGGAGCAAGCCTTGGCAGCGGCCCAGGCCAGCTTTCCCATCTGGAGACGCACCCCCGTTGCCGTGAGGGCGGGGATCCTGCGACGGGTGGCGGAGCAAATCGAAGCCCAGCGGGCGGAGCTGGCTGCCTGGATGGTGCTGGAGGTGGGCAAGCCCATTGCCCAGGCCGATGGGGAAGTTTCCGAGGCCATCGATTTTTGCCGCTACTACGCCCAACAGATGGAGGCTCTGGAGCGGGGACGGGAGTGCAACCTGCCCGGCGAAACCAACCATTACCACTACCAGCCCCGCGGTGTGGCGGTGGTGATCGCCCCCTGGAACTTCCCCCTCTCCATCCCCTGTGGCATGACGGCAGCGGCTCTGGTGGCCGGGAATTGTGTGCTGCTTAAACCGGCAGAACAATCCTCGCTGATCGCGGCCAAGCTGGCGGGCTTTATCCTCAAGGCGCTGGAGGAAGCCGGGATCCCGGAGGGTGTCTTTCAATTCCTGCCGGGGGTGGGCGAAGCCATTGGCCCCCTGTTGGTTCAAGACTGGCGGGTGCACCTGATTGCCTTCACCGGATCCCAGGCGGTGGGTTGCCAGATCCTCGCCCAAGCCGCGCAACTGCAGCCGGGCCAGCACCACATCAAACGGGTCATTGCCGAGATGGGGGGCAAAAACGCCATCCTCATCGACGAAAGCGCCGACCTGGATCAGGCGGTCAAAGGAGTGGTCAACTCCGCCTTTGGCTACAGTGGCCAGAAATGCTCCGCCTGCTCGCGGGCGATCGTTTTGCAGTCCATTCACGACCTGTTCTTGGGGCGGCTCATCGAGGCGGTGCGCTCTTTAAATGTGGGGGATCCAGCCCACCCCAGCACCCAAGTTGGCCCGGTCATCGATGCAGAGGCCCAAGCTCGCCTGCAACAGGCCATTCAATCGGCTAAGGCTGATGCCCGCCTCGACCTCAGCCTGCCCGTGCCGGAAAAAGGCTACTTCGTCGGCCCCACTGTGTTCAGCCAGGTGGATCCCCAGTCAGAGCTGGCGCAGCGGGAGCTGTTTGGCCCGGTTTTGGCGGTGATCTCAGCGCCGGACTTTTCTTCTGCTCTGCAGATGGCCAATGCCACCCCCTACGCCCTCACCGGCGGTCTCTACAGCCGCACCCCTTCCCACATTCAACAGGCTCGCCAGGACTTTGCCGTCGGCAACCTCTACATCAACCGCGAGATCACCGGGGCGTTGGTGGAGCGGCAGCCCTTCGGCGGCTTCAAGCTCTCCGGCGTGGGATCCAAAGCCGGCGGCCCCGACTACCTGCTGCAATTTTTAGAGCCGCGCACCGTAACCGAAAACACGCAACGGCAGGGCTTTGCTCCCATCGAGGGATCCTGAGGATAGGGCTTGGGAAAGCTCATTGGACAGGCTTGGCCACATCCCCAACCTTGAAGCCTGCCCCGCTGAGAATGCGTCCCACGCTGGAGCCGTCATCCACTTCCGTCAGTTGGATCTGTCCGGCTGGCTCGGTCAATTTGCGCAAAACGGCCCCCGTGGCCGGATCCTTCACCTCGCGGACGACGCGCTCCACAGAAAGAATCAATCCCACCCGATAGCCATCGCGGCTGCCCTTGTTCAGGATCACCTGGTTGCCGTAGACATCCGCCACCAAGGCGTCAACCGTTGGCAGAGAGCGAGGCTGAGCTGCCAAGCGCCCGGCAAAACCGGCCAACTGCTGGGCAATTTGCTCCACCGCTTGTTGGCTTGCCAATACCAACAGCTTCTCTTCGTTGCTGGTGGCGGATCCCCCGCCAAAGCCGGCAACCGTGACCGTGCTATCCGACTGGCTGGCGTTGCCTTTGCCCTCGACCACGGCCAAGATCTCGGCAGTACTGGTGCTCACCAAGCGGGCATTCAGCTGCACGTTGGCATCGGCATCCACCGACTCAGCCCCCACCGCCAGCGGGAAGCTGCCAAAGGGGGTCAAGACCGGTGCCCCACCCCCAGAACGGCGCACCGACACATCAAACTGGGTCACACTGCCGAGGATCACCGCATCGACCCCTAGGATCCGGCCTACCTGAGCAGCGGTGTTGGCATCCAGTCGCCCGGATAGACCCAGGTTCTGCTCGGCCAAGATCGCGTCCAGCCGCGAGCGCTCGATGACGGAAAAGGTGCCATCTCTCACCAGCCGATCCACCAACAGGTCGCTCACCCCCCGCGAAGCCTCGCGGAAGCTGTAGGGGTTGCTGAGGCTGCTGAAATCAAAGTCCAAGACTGCAATCCGAGGACGGGATGTGGGTTGCGGCGCTTGTCCCACCTGTCTGGGGGCAGAGAGGGTGCAGCGAATGTCTTGGGGAAATTGCTGGCAGAGGGCTGGATTGGCGGATTGGGCCACCACCGGGATCCCTGTCCAGCCTAGGCTTACCAAAGGGATCCCGAACAGCAAAACGGAAGAGAGGTTGCGCATGGTTAAACGATCTCCTAGATCTGGGAAGTGGCCACAGTTACTCTCAGCTTGCACCCAAAAGAGCTTCAGGGCGGTGACCGGTATCACCTGGCAGCTAAGGGCTAAGGATCCTGACGTCGCCTGTTCCCAGAAGATGCCCTACACTCTACCGACTACAAGGTTGTTGAAAAAAGGGATTGAGAAGGTTTGTATAGAAGAGTTGACAAATCTCAACCCTGTTGAGCAAAGGTACTCGCTCTCTGCAATTGACATCCTCCCCGGCCTGAAGGCCGGAGATTCCTACCACGCTGCGCATGGATG
>NZ_JANSIB010000145.1:0-4268 GCF_047461895.1 Synechococcus sp. R55.8
CTGAATGCAAGTCCGGATCCCTGAATCTCTACAGGATGCCAAAGCCTCAGTTCTACAAAGTGGCGCTCTATCAGCCTTTGGCTGGATAGGGAACTCTTCGCCTTAACTGGGCCTTAACTAGGGCCAGACTCTTGTACCGAAACCTCCCTTTGGACCCTTCTTCCCCTGCAAGGGTCTAAGTATTCGAGAACACCTATTCTTACACACAAAAGCTTCGAGACAAGTTCAGAGAGAAATGCCTCTAGGCAAGAAAGGCTACCTGAGATTCTGCCGACAGGCGTCTTTAGGAGGGCCGTATTCAGCGGGAAGATTCACAAACGTCGGCAGCGTTGGCATCTGGAGGGAGTTGCTCTATATTAAATCAGCTAGCATATTCGATATTTACCAGAATTTAAGTTATTGTGAGAGCTGACATGCCATCCAATTGGTCAGACATCCATCCTCCCAATCCTGGGCAAGGGTTGGGTTCAGCCCAGTCTGCGCCTTCCCATTGGAATGAGCGCCACAGGGGAGAAGGCTCTCACGCCGAGTATGAGAGGAACGGATCTCAGACCAGAGCGGCGGATCGTCCAGAGGACTTCATGCCGAGCAATGCCGCAAAGATTAAGGTTGTAGGCGTGGGGGGTGGGGGTGGCAACGCGGTCAGTCGGATGGCGGCCAGCAACCTTGTGGGCGTCGAGTTTTGGAGCGTCAACACCGATGCGCAGGCCCTTGCCCAGTCCTCGGCAGTGAACCGCTTGCAAATTGGGCAGAAGCTGACTCGAGGCTTGGGTGCAGGTGGTAACCCGGCCATTGGCCAGAAAGCTGCAGAGGAATCCAGCGAAGAAATATCGGCAGCCATCAAAGGGGCAGATCTGGTCTTCATTGCCGCCGGCATGGGGGGAGGCACGGGCACGGGTGGAGCACCCGTCATCGCCCAAATTGCCAAAGCCAGTGGTGCCCTGACGGTGGGAGTGGTGACACGGCCTTTTTCCTTTGAGGGCAAACGCCGCAGCAAGCAGGCCGAGGAAGGGATCCAAGCGCTGCGGGAGGCAGTTGATACCCTGATTGTAATTCCCAATGACAAGTTGCTTTCGGTGATCTCCGAGCAAACCCCTGTCCAAGAGGCTTTTCGCGTTGCTGATGATGTGCTGCGGCAGGGGGTGCAGGGCATCTCGGATATCATTCTCATTCCCGGCATGATCAATGTGGATTTTGCCGATGTGCGCAGCGTGATGGCCGATGCCGGCTCTGCCTTGATGGGAATTGGCATGGGATCCGGCAAGTCCCGCGCCCGCGAAGCCGCCATTACCGCTGTATCTTCGCCGCTTTTGGAAACCTCCATCGAAGGGGCTAAAGGTGTCCTCTTCAACATTACCGGTGGGCCGGATTTGTCCTTGCATGAGGTCACGGTGGCTGCCGAGATCATCGCCGAGGCAGTGGATCCCGAGGCCAACATCATCTTCGGCACCGTCCAAGACGAGCGCATGCAGGGGGAAGTGCGCATCACGGTCATCGCCACCGGTTTCCAAGAGAAAGCCCGTCCAGCCGCCATCCCTGCTGCAACCAAAGTTTCTGCCTCCAACAAGTCGGGGGTTCCCAAGCCCACTCCCACGGGCTCTGGGCTGCCGCCTCGACAGCCTCCGGAGCCTGAGCCGCCGATGTCTGGAGGCTTAGATATTCCCGAGTTCTTGCGCCGCCGACGGCCCCCTTCGTAGGGTAGGGTGAAGGTATGCTGGTATCTTGGTGCCGGTTGTTGAGGGTGGGGAGTGCTTTGGGGTTAGGCCATGAACATTGTTGTCTTGGCGGGGGGGCGTTCGGCAGAACGTCAAGTCTCTTGGGTAACGGGTAAAGCCTGCAAACGGGCTTTGGAGGACCTGGGCCATCGGGTCAAGGTAATCGACCCAGATGAGGATCTGCCTCTGCGCCTTTGGCAGGAACGGCAAGCCGGCTGCGACTTCGTTTGGATTGCCTTGCATGGCCCTGGTGGCGAGGATGGGGTGGTACAGGGAATGCTGGACTGGCTGGGCCTGCCCTACCAGGGATCCGGGCCGCTGGCCAGTGCTCTGGCCATGGATAAGCTGGTCTCCAAGCAGATCTTTCGCGCCGCGGGGATCCCTACCCCCGATTGGCAGGTTTGGGACGACCAAAGCCCCCTCACTTGGGCTGACTGTGCGGCAGAGTTGGGATCCCCACTGGTGATTAAGCCCAGCAACAACGGCTCGACGGTGGGCATCAGCATTGTCCGGGATGAGAGGTCATTTGCTCAGGGGCTGGAGTTGGCCCGCTCAGTCTCGTCGCGGATTTTTCTGGAGCGCTATGTTCCCGGAAAGGAGATCACCCTCTCGATCTTGTCCGGCCAAGTTCTTCCGGCCATTGAGATCATCCCCGCCCAAGGCGACTTCTACGACTACGAAGCCAAGTACGCACCCGGTGGCTCGCGGCATTTGATCCCCTGTTCCCTCAGCCCGGCAGGGTTGGCCCGCTGTGAGGCTGCAGGTCTGAAGGCCTACCAGGCGTTGGGGTGCGAAGGCTTGGCGCGGGTGGATCTGCGGGTGGATCCCGAGGAAAATCCTTGGGTGTTGGAGGTGAATACACTGCCCGGCATGACCCCCACTTCCCTCTGTCCCGATGCGGCGGCAGCTCTGGGGTGGACGTTCACCGAGTTGGTGGAGCGAATGCTGCAGGATGCCTTGCAAAAAGCCCAATTGACCGGATCCCGGCGTTCTCAAAGTCCATCGGCGACTCTCGGCAACGCTCCCTGAGGCTTTTCCCAAGACAAGAACAAGAACCTTTACCCAGCTCTTTCAGAGAAGGGCAACCAGCAAAAGAATCACCCCAATTCCAACAATCAGTACAGCTCCCCCCAGCCACACCCAGGAGATGCGGGACCTGCTGCCTATGTCGGTTTTCCCGACAGGATTCTCCGGCGCAGGTTCAGGCTTTGAGTTGACCGAATCCGGGGCAACAACTGTCAGATCCTGCAGTAGGCGATCGCCTTTTTTTTCCAACAGAACTGTGGTTTCTTCTGAGGCCAGCAGCGGGTTCAACAAGGGGGCCGTTTGCTCCCACTCGTATTCAGAATGTCCCGACTCACGCCCGTACACCGTGACCTGCTCTAAGCCGGGCAAGCCCAACGCCCTGAGCTCCACCCGCACCCGCTCCGTGAGATGGGGGTAGTCCACTCGAGCCAGGGGGGGCCGATTCAGGAGAACGTGTAGATGACCTTGGCGGCGTTTGACCGCGATTTTGACCGGGGCAGCCAACCGAGCCTGCAACGCTCGGGCAATCTCAGCTTCGGTCATGGGGCAACATCCAAGGCATGCGAGTTAATTCTAATACAATCCTAGGGCAACGATGCAGAGGGTTACGGGGCCTCGGGGTAGAATGGGATGCGCGTTGGCGAAGAAAAGCAGAGCGTTCATCTTTTTCTCTCGCCGGATCCCTAGCTGGAAGTTCTATGCAAGAGAAAACCATTGTCCGCGATTACTTCAACTCCGTTGGCTTCGAGCGCTGGCGGCGCATTTATGGTGAAGAAGAAGTCAATTTCGTCCAAAAAGACATCCGCCTTGGCCATGCTCGCACAGTAGAGACGGTGTTGCAGTGGTTGGGGGATCCCTCGGGTTTACGCATTTGTGATGCCGGATGCGGGGTGGGCAGCCTCAGCTTGCCCTTGGCCGCCAGGGGGGCGCAGGTGTTCGCCAGCGACATCTCGGAACAAATGGTGAGCGAAGCGCGCCGCCGCCAGCAAATGGAGTTGGGATCCACAGACAACCCACACTTTTGGGTCTCGGATCTGGAGGAATTGACGGGGGAATACGATGTCGTCATCTGCCTCGATGTGATGATCCACTACCCTGAAGCCGAGGCCCTGCGCATGCTAAAGCACCTGACCCGCCTGGCTCGGTCCCGCCTGATCTTCAGTTTTGCCCCCAAAACCCCCTGGCTGACGCTGCTGAAGAAAGTGGGAGAGTTCTTCCCCGGCCCCAGCAAAACCACCCGCGCCTATCAACACCGAGAGGCGACCTTGGTGAGCCAATTAACCGAATGGGGCTGGAAAGTGCAGCAGCGACAAACCATTCGCAGCCGCTTCTACTTTGCTTGGCTCCTCGATCTGGTTCGGTGACACTCGATCTGGTTCGTTAAACGGGAATGAAACATTTTCGTCTAGCTCCCCTCTCCCTCTGGCAGCGAGGCTGGGAGTAGGGACAGCAGCGTGGAATGCTTGGGGAGTGTCTCAATCTAGTTTAAAAATGACTATAACGATCAGCTGAGGTTATCCAGTTGCT
>NZ_JANSIB010000146.1:0-4243 GCF_047461895.1 Synechococcus sp. R55.8
GTCGGCGCTATCCTTCCCTGCCCTGAAGGACGGGGCTTGTCGCGCCTTTTGGTCAACTCAAGACAATTGGGCAGCAACGGCTTTCAGCAGGCGTTTCTGGTCAACGGGCTTCGTCAGATAGGCATCGGAGCCAAAACATAGCCCCTGTTCAATCTCTTCGGGAGAGATTTTCGAGGAGAGAAAGACGAAGGGGATGTGAGCTGTAGACTGATCCCATCTCAGGGCATCCAGCACCCCATAGCCGTTCAGCTTGGGCATCACCACATCGCACAACACCAAGTCGGGCATCAGGGTGCGCACCATCTGCAAGCCCTCTTCTCCATCGGTGGCCGCCACCGTGTCGTACCCCGCTCGTTGCAACACCTTCTGCAGATAGGTGCGAATAGAGGGTTCGTCTTCAATCACCAGGATGCGTTTGGACATAACTTTGTAAGAAATTAAACAAAGACTTGGCCCAACCTGTCGGGCCTACTGTCCGCCTTCCCGGAGCCAGAGAGATCCGAGTTGATGCAAGAACAAGTCGAAGAACTACAGCTGCAGCATAGGGAAACTCTGGAAAAAAAAACTCCGCCAAATCGCTCATTCTGGGATCTCCCTGCTCTGCAAAAATCCTGATAGAGTGCGGAACAACTTTCCTCATCCGCAGATTTGCGGTTATGCCAGAAACCCCCCTCCTCCTTTGGGAGAAGTGAAGGCAGCCTATTCCGAAGTCAGTTGACGTTCCATCAGGCGGGTGAGGGCGGCGGTGGGGGTGGTCTGCCCTTGCAACAACAGATGCACTTCCTGGGTGATGGGCACCTGAATGCCGTGCTGGGCAGCGATCTCGACCACGACGGGAGCGGTGTAAACCCCTTCGGCGGTGCCCTCGATCTCCGCCAAAATCTGCGACAAGGGTTGGCCCTGGCCTAGCCCGTAGCCCACTCGGTAGTTGCGGCTCAAGCGGCTGTGGCAGGTGGCCAGCAGATCCCCCAACCCCGACAGGCCGTTGAAGGTTTCTGCCCGTGCCCCCAGCTTAGATCCCACCCGGATCATCTCTGCCAGGCCGCGGGTAACCAGAGCCGCACGAGCATTGGCCCCCAGTTGCAAGCCATCACACACGCCAACAGCGATGGCGATAACATTTTTCAGGGTGCCGCCTAGCTCCACTCCCAGCGGATCGCTGCTGGTATAGAGGCGGAACCGCTCCGAGGAAAGGGCATACTGCACCTGCACAGCGGCCCAGGGATCCCGGCTGGCCACCACTGCCGCTGCCGGCAAGCCTTGGCGGATCTCCGCCGAAAGATTAGGCCCCGAAAGCACCACCAGGGGCTGCTCCGGGAAGGTGGCCCCCCAAATTTGGGTAGGGGTCAGAAGCTGCAGTGGATCCAACCCTTTGGTGGCCGAGACCAAAATTGCCTGCGGCGGGATCCCCACTTGGCGCACCGCTTCCACCACAGGGCGTACCCCCGCCATAGAGACGGCTGAGATGAGGATTTGGGATCCCTGGAGCACTTCTGCCAAATCCAGGCCCTTGCGGCGATTCCAAACCCGCACCCGGTGCCCTTGCCCCTGAGCCAGCATCGCCAGGGTACTTCCCCAAGCCCCGGCTCCCAAAATGGCAACGCTTTGCGGGGATGTTGGGCTTTGGCCTTCTGCGCTAGTGTTCATCTAATCTGTTCACCCGCAGACTTTCTCTTAAGCTTTCTTCGTAGGATGCCTCTCAAAAAGCCTGCGCCGGCAAAGGGAAGACCGGCGACAAAGGTTAGTATGGGTGGATACCAAATCATGGGTTAGCTCGAGAGCAGACGACATGGCAGAAGCAGGGATCCCCCGCCTTCCTCCTGAGGTAGCTGCCAAAATGGGAACCTGGCAGCACGGGTATGCCCTTACCAATGGCATTCAACTGCACTACGTCACCCAAGGGGAAGGGGAGCTGGCGATCTTGTTGCACGGTTTCCCGGAGTTTTGGTACTCCTGGCGGCATCAGATTCCGGTGTTGGCGCAGCGGTTTCGCGTGGTGGCACCCGATATGCGCGGCTACAACGATTCCGACAAACCGGATCACGGCTATGACCTGGATACCCTTACCGAGGATATCCGCGGCTTGCTAAGCCACTTTGGGGCCCGAAGAGCGGTGGTTGTAGCCCACGATTGGGGGGGAGCCATTGCCTGGCACTGGGCGCAATTTTTCCCTGAGGAGATTCGCAAGCTGGCCGTCCTCAATTCTCCCCATCCGGCCTGCTTCCGGCGGGAGTTCTTGAGCAACTTGGATCAACTGCGCCGCAGTTGGTACTTGTTCTTTTTTCAATTGCCTTGGCTGCCAGAGTGGGTGCTGCAATGGGACTTGGGAGATTGGGTGCGCCGCATTTTCCAGGAAACTTCGGTGCGCAAAAGCGCCTTCACCCGCCACGACCTCAAGCTCTACCAAGAGGCCCTCTCCAAACCCAAGGTTCTCACCTCTGCCCTCAACTACTACCGCCAGCTTTTTAACCTGCCCACTTTGCAGAACCTGTTTTTGCAGCCCATGCGGCAAATCCTCGCCCCCACCCTGCTGATTTGGGGAGAAGAAGACTTTGCCCTCAGCCGCGAGCTAACCGAGGGGATGGATCCCTTTTTCCCCAACGGCCTGCGCAAGGAGTACATCCCCGAATGCGGCCATTGGGCGCAGCAGGAAGCTCCGCAAACGGTCAATCGGCTGCTGATGGAGTTTCTCTAGCGGGCCGGGCTTGGGATCCGCTCTTTACCATCTTCAAGGGTTGACCCTAGAATAATCCACTGAATTCTACGGGAGAACCGGCATGGCCCTGGAGTATCCATCCCATCTGCGCTACGTGGACACCCACGAGTACATCCATGTCGAGGATGATATTGCGGTGATTGGGATCACGGCTTATGCCGTCGATCAACTGGGGGATATCGTTTTCGTGGGCTTGCCCGAAGAAGGGACAGAGATTGAAAAAGGGGAAAGCTTTGGCTCAGTGGAATCGGTCAAAGCCGTCGAAGATCTCTATGCCCCTCTTTCTGGAGAGGTGGTGGCCGTGAATACAGCGGTGGTGGAGAGCCCCGAAAGCCTTGCCGACGATCCCTATGGCGATGGCTGGCTGATCAAGGTGCGCATTGCCAACCCCGAAGATCTCGAGGACACCATGAGCGCCGAAGCCTACGCCAGTTTGGTGGAGGGATCCTAAACTCCAGCAGTTGGCCCTGAACTACAGCAAAGTCTCTCGGTTACCCCCCTCAGCTTTGGCTTGGTAGAGGGCCTTGTCGGCAGCAGCCAGCAGACTTTGTGGGTCAGTTCCCTCTCCCAGCTCCAGCAGAGAGGCGATGCCCACACTGCAGCTTAGGGAGATGGTCTCCGTCCCCGCCTGCACCAACAGGGTCTGGACAGCCTGCCGCAAGCGTTCTGCCAGCCCTAGGATCTGCGAGTTCGGGATCCCGCGCACCAGCAGGGCAAACTCATCGCCCCCCAAGCGGGCCACCAGATCGTCTTGGCGAACGTGAGCTTGCAATCGCCGCGCCACCTGGATTAAGGTTTGATCCCCAGCCCAGTGCCCCCAGCGGTCGTTGATTTGCTTAAACCCATCCAAATCCAGATAGAGCACGTGGAGGGGAATGCGATGGCGAAGGGCAAAGGGGATCTCCAGCTCCAGTTGCTTCAGGAAAAAACGTCGGTTATGCAAGCCGGTCAGCGGGTCATAGAGGGCGGCAGTGGCCATTTGCAAAAAGAAGGCTTCTTCTGCCGCGTCGTAGTAGGCAAACTTGAGGGTGCTGGCCCCCACTTGAATGCGATCTCCATCCTTCAGGAGAACGCGGCTGATGCGCTCGCCGTTAACATATGTGCCGTTGAGGCTCTCCAGGTCGGTGAGGACATAACCTTCATCTTCTCTCTCCAGCCGACAGTGCTGCCGGGAGACGGCGTGATCCAAGAGCTGAATGTCCGCGCGGTGGCTGCGCCCCAAAACCCCACCCCTTGCCAAGGGAAACGTCATGCCCACATTGGCACCGCTGAGCACCGTTAGAAAGGCCGCAGTTGCCTCAGGCTGGGGTCTGCGCTCGTAAAACTCCAAGGGGATCTGAGTGGTTGGCTCCTCTGGCAACTGAGAGAGAGGGTCGAGAGGCATGGAGAGGCCCAACGAATTGTGCGGGTTAGCAGTAAGCACTCGTTATATCCGTATTATGTCGGTTTTCCCAAGGGTGCATTTGGGTAGATGGGGGTCGTCTTGCCGGTTCTGATCTGTAAACCTGCGGAACTCTGGAGTTTATC
>NZ_JANSIB010000147.1:0-4183 GCF_047461895.1 Synechococcus sp. R55.8
AGGGATCCCCGGTGTACATCAGCGTCATCATTCCCACCTACAACCGCCGTCCCATTTTGGAGCAGTGTCTGCGGGCCCTGGCGCAGCAGCAGCCCGGCCCCTACGAGGGCTACGAGGTGGTGGTGGTGGACGATGGCTCCACCGATGGCACAGTGGAATGGCTGCAGAACAACCCCGTTGGCTTGCCCCAGTGGAAACTGTTGCAGCAGGAGCACCGCGGCCCCGCCGCTGCCCGCAACCTGGGGTTTCGCCACGCCCAGGGATCCCTCATCGTCTTTATCGACAGCGACCTGGTGGTGGTGGATCACTTCTTGGCCAGCCACGCCCAGATGCTGCGGCGGCACGGCGTTACAGGGGATCCCCGCTCCCCCCACGAGGCCAAGGTCTTCACCTACGGGCGGGTGATCAACACGAGCAATTTTCAGGATCCCCGCTCCGAACCCTTCAAGCCCACCGATTTTTCGGCAGCCTTTTTCGCCACCGGCAACGTGGCCATTGCCCGCCATTGGTTGGAGCTGGCCTGCGAAACCCCCGCCGGCCCCTTTGACGAGCGGTTTCACCTCTACGGCTGGGAAGACCTGGAGCTGGGGGTGCGGCTAAAACGTTTGGGCCTGCGCCTGGTCAAGTGCCCCCAGGCCACCGGCTACCACTGGCATCCGCCCTTTGAGCTGCAGCAGATCCCAGGATTGATTGAGCGGGAACGGCAGCGGGGCCGCATGGGTATTCTCTTTTACCAAAAACACCCCACCTGGGCCGTGCGCCTGATGATCCAACTGACGCCCCTGCACCAATTCCTGTGGGGCCTTTTATCCCTGGGGGGCTGGCTGAACGAGAAGCGGGTGGAACCGCTGCTGCGCTGGTTGATCCGGCATGGCCGCTCGCAGTTGGCCTTGGAGCTGTGCCGGATTTTTTTCCTCAACTGGTACAACGTGCAGGCCGTTTACGAAAGCTACAGAGCGATGAAGGCGCGAAATAAGGGGATCCACTCGGCTTGAGCTGCCACCAGGGCGGGGTAAGTGAGTCGGCCATAATCCTTGCCGGGAATGAGAGGCTGGCCGGGATCCGGATCGGCACAGCTCAGGGGTTCCCAAACGGCGCCGGCCCCCTTGACAATGGCCCACACTGCCGCCACATCCCAGATCTTGGGCGAGCGTTCTACCGCCCCCAAAAGGCTGCCACCGGCCACCGCCAGCAGGTTGTAGGCAGCGCCCCCCAACATCCGCGCTTTGCAAGGGAATTGCGGGCTAATCCAATGGCTGCTGCGGGAACAGAAATTGAACAATTGGTTGGGGCCGGGTGAGGCGGTGCTAGGACGGATTGGCTGGGGACAGGCGGGATCCCGGTCGTGGCGGGTGAGAAAAGCTCCTGCTGCTGCATCCCCAGGAAACCGAGGCCAATAACCGTAAAAAGTCTGGCGGATGGGCGGCAGATGGACACAGCCAAACACCGGCACGCCCCAATGCAGCAAAGCCAAGGAGCTGCCCCAAATGGGGATCCCACGGGCAAAATTGGTGGTGCCATCCAAAGGATCCACTACCCAACACCACTCCTTCTCGGGAAAAATGTGGTTGGATTCCTCGCTCAGATAACCGTGATCGGGGTAGGCAGCGGCAATGGCCCCTTGAAAAGCGCGATCCGCCCACTGGTCAGAAGAGGTTACCAAGCTGCCGTCGGCTTTTAAGGACTCCGTCCCGCTGGCGCGAACCGTAGGGTGGGCCTGGCCAAAGTCTGCCAAGAGCTGGGATCCCACGCTGGCCGTAGCCTGCAAGGCAAACTCGGTAACCTCCAGCCAGAAAGGGGATAGAGCAGCAGTTGCAGAAGGAGCACTCATGCCCCAATCCTAGCGGGATCCCTGGCTTTTGGGGTGGAAAAGGGGTCGCAATGGCAGCGGATCCCTCACAAGCAGGTTCTAGGCCCATAAGCTGAATAGAATCAAATCATAGGTAAACTCCCCAGCTGGCCACCCTCCTCCATGAACCAGCGCCTGATTGGACAACTGATTGGCAACCGCTACCGGCTGACCCGCCACATCAGCGAGGGTGGCTACGGCAATGTGTTCGAGGCGGTGGATACCCAGCTCAATGACGAGCTGGTGGCCGTCAAGTTGTTGCGCCCGCCGCCCCCGGACATGGGCCCAGAGTACTACCAGCAACTGCAGCAACGCTTCATGGATGAGGCCAGGGTCAGCGCTCTATTGGGCGAGCACCCCAACATCGTGCAGGTGCGCTCTTACGGCCTGTACCAAAACCAGCCCTACCTGGTGATGGAGTACCTGAACGCCAAACCCTACAGCGGCCAGGGGTTGGACTATGTGCTGGCTCGGGAAGGCCCCCTGCACCCAGAGCGGGTGGTGAACTTGGCTCTGCAGATTTGCTCTGCCCTGCACCACGCCCACAACTTTCAGATGGATCTGGGCAAGCACTCCATTCGCGGCGTCATCCACCGCGACATTAAACCCAGCAACATCTTTGTGCAGAAAGGGCCCGATGGGAAAGAGCGGGTCAAGATCCTGGACTTCGGCATTTCCAAGCTCATGGGGGAGACCTCTCGTGGCCTGACGCAGACGGGCTATTTTTTGGGCACGATGGTCTATGCCTCGCCCGAGCAAATGCGCGGAGAAAAGCTGGATGGCCGCTCCGACATCTATTCCCTGGGGGTGGTGCTGTACGAGCTGTTAACTGGTGCGTTGCCCTTCGAGCCGGATACCGACACCTTGCAAGGCTGGTACCACGTCCACAACTTTCAAAAGCCCCGCCCCTTCCAAGACCACAAGCTAGCCCACCCCATCCCCGCTGCCCTGGAGAAGGTTGTCCTCCAGTGCCTAGAGAAAGACCCTGCCCTCCGCCCGGCCAACATGGAAGGGCTCAGCCAGCAGCTACAGGCTGTCTATGGAAACAAGGTTGCCCCTCCTGCCCCGTTCGTTCCCTCAAGTTCATCTCCTGCATCTCCAGGTGTTCGTCCCCCGCGGATCCCGACCGGATTTGGCCAGCCGACTTCCCAACAGCCGATGGGTCGAGCCGCCCCAGACGAGGAAGAAAAGCTACAACGGGCGGTAAGGCTGATCGAGGCAGGCGAGTACAAGATGGCCGTCCATCTGCTCAATGAGCTGATCCAGAGCGCCCCCAACGAAGCCCGCTACTATCTCTACCGCGGCCTGGCCCACCAACGGCAGGGACATTGGGGCCTTGCCCAGATGGATTATCAAGGGGTGCTGCGGCTGGAGCCGGGTAACCCTTCAGCGGAACAGGGGCTGCGCGAGGTGGAACAGAAGGTTGGGCAAGAACATGTCAACAGCAAGTCCGGCTCTCATCTGTTGGATGCACCCCTGAATGCACCCCGCCTGGGCAAAGGGTCGGCGTTGAGTTGGCTCTTGGCCAATTTGGGGGCGGCTGGGATCGGCTACCTGGGGTTGGGGGCATTGGCTCCTCTGCTGGCGGCTTTGGGATCACTACAAGAAGCGGTGGCTGGAGCCGGCCTTGGCTTGCTGATGGGGCTGCTGCAGTGGCTGGTGTTGCGGCGGCAGGTTTCTGTGGGATGGGTGGCTGCAACTCTGCTGGCCACGGCTTTGGGTTGGGTGGCAGCGGATTTCCTCGCTCCCCAGGTGGGGGTGGCAACCTCTGCTTTTAACCCGACGGATCCCTGGCTCCAAAATGTCTTGCAGGCAATGGGAGATGCGCTGCGCGGTTTGCTGGTGGGGGTCGGCGTTGGTGGGCTGCAATGGGCCTTGTGGTCTCAGTGCTGGAAAGGTAGCCGGGCTTGGATCTTGGCGGCAGTTGCCGAAGGGGCAGGATCGGCTCTGTTGATGGGTTGGCTGCTGGACAATACTACCTTGAACAGTTGGCTGCTGCTGATCGTGGGGCTACTGGCCAACACGCGCCCCCTTAGCGCAATGGTGCTTTTGAATTTGCGCCGGATCCCTCCTGTTCAAAGTCAACAACAAAGTCAACAACAAGCCCCTTAGCCCACAGGGATCCCATCTGAGTTCTCTCTCTCAAGAAGAGGGAAAGACAGGAATCAAAACCGCTCATTATTTTTCTCACGATTTTTCTCACGGTTACCGGGGAGCGCCGTGAGATCCCCAGCTCAGAGCTACGCGACTGGTTGTAGGGAGTAGGGTCGTTTGAGCTAGTAAACTACCCGACTCCGACCGCTAAAGCGGTACGGAGCGGGCTTTCAGTAGCCC
>NZ_JANSIB010000148.1:0-3763 GCF_047461895.1 Synechococcus sp. R55.8
CGCTGCATAGTTGAACAGTGATGTTCAGCAGTGTTCAGCGTAAATGTATCAGGCAGGAAACCCTCTGCCAAGTTGTTGGCTAAGCCTCTGCCCAACGGTGAGTGTTCTCAACCCGGTGCTTTCTACACACTAGCTCGCCGAGCCAACTTATAGTCATTTCAAACTGGATTGAGACACTCCTACTGCTGCCCAAACGCTCCGCGCCGCTTCCGCGACCACCTCCAGTCCTTCTCCCAGAGAGAGAGGAGTTGGGAAGCAATGCAACAGATTTCATTCTTGTTTAAAATGCAATTCCCTAGGCAGGCTCCACCGCTTCTTGTAGGGCTTTGCGGGCAATGCGAGTGACGTAGACGGTAGCGGCTATGGTGGCGATGAGCCCCACGAGGCGAACGACCCATTGGGCGGTTTGAGCCTGAGGATCCAACTCCGCGCCTTCCATGTCGGCCAGGGATCCCGCCAATGAGCCGATGTACACATACATAAAAGTGCCCGGCACGATTCCAGCGGTGCCCAGCAAGTTATCCAGAAAAGAAATTTGGGTCAGCCCCAGGGCGTAGTTGAGCACATTGAAGGGAAACGCAGGCGACAGCCGAATCAGGCCGACTATTTTCCATCCCTCACGTCCCAACGCTCGATCGATGGCCGCAAACTTGGCGTTTCCCTCAATCCATTTCACCACCTGTTCCCGCGCCAAGTAGCGCCCGATTAAAAAAGCCAAGTTGGCTCCAATGGTTGCCCCGATCAGCACGTACACAGTTCCGGCCAGCAACCCGAACACGGCCCCTGCCCCCAAGGTCAGCACCGAGGCTGGTAGAAGCAGCACCGTCGCTACAATGTAAATGGCAATGAAGAGGATTGGCCCCAGCAACCCCAAGCTTTCAATCCAAGCCAGAGCTTCGGCGAGCCAGTCTTGAATAACTCCAAAAAATCCCAATCGATGGGCTGCCCAAAAGATAAAAATGGCCAAGCCCAAGCCGGTAGCAAGCTTAAGCAAAATCCGCTGCTTTTGGGGATTTGTGTTGAGTTGAGGTAGCTCTTCCATTGGCTAAACTCCTACAAAGTTCTTGTGAGGCGAGCTAGGGCAAGCCAGAGTAGACAGCTCTTGGAGTGGGGGAAGTATCTTTACCCGAAAGTCGTGCCGTTCCATCCCCAAAGATAGCCTTTGGCATCGCTGAACTCAATGTAAATCCTCTTCTTGGGGATCCCCAATCGGGCCTCGATGGTGCCACAAAAAAACTCGCTCATGGCCCGGGTTTGTTGGGCGGAAAATTGCCCGATACTCTTGATTTCCACGTAGCAACAGGGATCCCCACTGCCGGCAAAGGTCATCGGGATCCCACCTTCAAAGGCAGTCATCACGTAGGCTTCCGACTTGCCCAACTGTTCCGATAGAGCAGCAGACAGCACCTTGAGCAGTTCCCCTACCGCGGCGGCTTCTGGTTGCACAGACGTTTGCAGCTTGATCAACGGCATGGATCCCTCTCCCTATCAACAAATTCATCTTGAAATTCATCTTGGCATTCTCAGCCCCGCTCTTCGGCAATCCACCTGTGGTAGCGTAGCGACAGAGTTGGGCAAACCTCTATGGAGCAGACGAAGCCGGCCCAGCCAGAGATCGGCCACTACCGGGATCGGCCTGGGGCATGTCTTTGTGGCGTGCAAACCGAAGCTGCCCCCGCTCCTGTCGGCCCCTACAGCCAGGGTGTTGCTGCTCTGGGGCCATTCCTGTTTACTGCCGGGCAGGTGGGCCTGGATCCCAAAACCGGCAAACTGGTGGGGGAGGACATTGTTTCTCAAACTCGGCAGGCGTTGCTGAACGTGCAGGCAGTGCTGGAAGCGGGGGGCACCACTCTCGCCAATGTGGTGAAGACAACGGTTTTCCTGGCCGATATGGAGGACTTTGCGGCCATGAACGAGGTTTATCGAGAGTTTTTTGCCACCGATCCGGCTCCGGCCCGCTCTTGCGTGCAGGTGGCTCGCCTGCCCCTCAATGCCCGAGTAGAAATCGAGGTTGTGGCCTGCTACCCACAATCGACCTAAATGTCTCCTGAGTCCGGCTAGCGGAATGGTTTCTGGGTCGGCGCGGATCCCGGCAAATCGGGAACTGGATCGTAGCCCCCTGGGTGCCAGGGATGACAGCGACAGAGGCGACGGAGCCCCAGCCAACCCCCACGTAGGGCACCGTAGCGCCGCACCGCTTCCAAGGTGTACTGGGAGCAGGTGGGGTAGTAGCGACAAGCAGGCGGCAGCCAAGGAGAAATACCCACCTGGTAACCCCGGATCAGGGCAATCAAGCTGCGAGTGAGGGGATCCGATCGTTCAGGCATGGGTCGGAGTCCAAAAAGCGCATCTCTAGGTAACTTGAGGTTAGCTGTTATCCCAGACTGGAGGCGCCTGCAAAGGCGAGCAGGGCCGGTTCCCAGCCCCAGACCATACGGTTACAATCAGAAAGGTTAGCACCTAAATATTTCGGGCTGAGGGATCCGGCGAAGGTGGGCTTATCCTAGGGCGCGGTTCTGGGAGAACGCTTTGAGTTCCATTTTGCATAAGGAGTTGGCGTGAGGGTATTCGGGCAGCTGCAGCCGGCACAGCGGCGCAACTTGGGCATTTTGTTTGTGGCTGGGCTGCTCTTTTGGGCCAGTTTATCCTCGCTGCTGCCCACGTTGCCTCTCTACGTCAGAGATGCCGGTGGCACCAGCCAGCAAGTGGGCTGGGTAATGGGGGCCTTTTCGATTGGGTTGCTGGCCTTTCGCCCTGCGTTGGGTCGCCTGGCGGATGGCCACAGCCGGCAGATCGTGCTGCTTATCGGCATGGGGGTGGTGGGGATGGCCCCCATAGGATACTGGCTCTCCGATTGGATCCCATGGGTAGCGCTGGTGCGAGCCTTTCATGGGGTTAGCATCGCCGCTTTTGCCACGGCCTATGTGACTTTGGTGGTGGATTTTGCCCCAGAAGAAAAACGGGGTGAGATCCTGGGCTACATGAGTTTGGTCAATCCGATCGGCGCAGCCATTGGCCCTGCTTTGGGCGGCTTTTTGCAGGAGTTTGCCGGCTATGGCCCTTCGTTTCTCTTCTCTGCTCTGCTGGGGTTGGTGGGCTTTCTTTGTACCCAACTGGTTCGAGAACAGCGGCGTGAGCATTGGGGATCCCTGCCGATGGATGGGGCCTTCTGGAGCTTTCTGGGCAGCCCGAAGGTGCGCTCCCTCGCTTGGGTGATGTTTTTGGTGGGGTTGGCCTTCGGCACCCAGACCACCTTTGTGGCCTTGTTAATCCAAGAAGCCGGAGCTCCCCTGAATCCAGGTCTTTTTTATACGGCAGTGGCCTTTGCCAGCTTTGGAGTGCGCCTGCTCACCGGTCGCGCTTCCGATCGCTATGGGCGGGGGCCATTTATCTCCCTCAGCTTGGCCACCTATGCCTTGGCAATGGGGATCCTGATTGTTGCCAACAGCACCGGCGCTTTTCTGGCTGCTGGGGTCGCGGTAGGCTGCGGTTTTGGTACTTTGATCCCTCTCATCTCTGCCCTCGTGGCCGATCGCTCGGAGCCGGCGGAGCGGGGTCGCCTGTTTAGCTTGGTGATGTGCGGGTTTGATTTGGGCATTGGCCTGGCGGGGCCCCTTTTGGGCACCTTAGCAGCGGGATCCGGCTATCGAGCCATGTTTGGCTATGCGGCTCTTCTTTCCTTGGCTTCCTTGGGTTCTTTTCTCTTCTTCTCCAATGGGCGACCGGGGGACTCGCTGCGCTTTGCCTTGGGCCTGGGGCCGGA
>NZ_JANSIB010000149.1:0-3710 GCF_047461895.1 Synechococcus sp. R55.8
TCCCAGCAGCAGGCGCAATAGCCTTTTTCGGGGCCACAGGCTACAGCCAAGGCAGACGTGAGGCGATTTCCAAGCAATTTCCAATTGTGGGGATCCTTGGAGCTACGCCCAACCGGCTTCAGGGAGAAGGTCGACCTCCTCGGTGGTTTTAATGGCCTCTTCCGGTCGAGGTGTGGCTTCTTGGCAGCGCTCCATGGCTTGAAGAAGCAGGGCTTCCCCTTCCTGCACCGTCTCAATGCGACAGAGGAGAGCACGGAATTGAGAGGCTCCGGCAAAGTCTTTGATGTACCAAGTCATGTGCTTGCGGGCCTGACGGATGCCACGTTCTCCCTTGTACTCCCAGAGACCGCGCAGATGCTCTAAGGCCATTTGAATCCGCTCCAGGGGAGTGGGGGCCGGTCTTTCTTGACCGGTTTTCAGGAAGTGATCGATTTCCCCCACCAGAAAGGGATAGCCCATGGTGCCACGGGAGCACATCACCCCATCGGCGCCGGTTTCCTCCAGACACTTCACCGCTGCGGCTGTCGAGAAAATGTCCCCATTGGCGATGACGGGAATGCGCAGGTGCTGTTTGACGCGGCGGATCCAGTCCCAGCGGGCTTTGCCGTTGAAGCCTTGGGCGCGTGTCCGGGCATGCAAGGTGAGCAGTTGCGCCCCTGCCTCCTGCAGACGGTGGGCAAAATCCAAAATGTTGATCTCCTGATCCGACCAGCCCAGGCGCGTTTTTACGGTTACGGGCACCTCCACCGCTTTGGCCACCGCCTCCACAATTCGTGCTGCCGTGTCGGGATCGCGGAGCAGAGAAGAGCCACCGCCGTTTTTGGTAATCTTGTTCACCGGGCAGCCCATGTTGATGTCCACCAAGGTCGCCCCTTCGTCCACCGCCATGCGGGCTGCTTCCGCCAGAAAGTCGGGCCGACAATCAAACAGTTGGATGCCAATAGGCTGCTCCCCCTCGCCGACCTCCATGATGCGGGGCAACTGGCGGGCATAGTGCAAGCCGGTCGCGCTGACCATTTCCGTGTAAACCAAGCTGTGGGGGGCAAAACGGCGCACCAGCCCTCGAAAGACTTGGTCGGTTACCCCTGACAGCGGCGCCTGAAAAACGCGGCTCAAAACTTTTACCCCGCCGATATTGAGGGGCTGGGACAAGCGGGCTTGGAGTTCCGGCGAAAGCTGCAGGCCCATCGGGATCCGGAGAAAGCTATCCCTCTTTGTTGACAAAGTAAAGAAGACCCATGATGCGCGCTCGTTTGATCGCGGCAGTGAGCTCCCGCTGTTGTTTGGCAGTCAGGCCGGTGATGCGGCGGGGCAAGATCTTGCCACGCTCGGTCACAAATTTCTTGAGCAGCTCCACATCGGTGTACCTAATGGGCTCTCCCGGCTTGATGGGAGACAGGCGGCGGCGAGCGTAAACCATAGGTCAGGAGAACGGCGAAACGGCTTGAACTACTTAATCTCTTTGTGGACGGTGTGGCGGTTGCAGTGGGGGCAGAATTTCTTCAGCTCTAAGCGGGCTGTTGTGTTGCGGCGGTTTTTGGTGGTGGTGTAGCGGTTCACACCTGGAGAACGTTTGTTGACGTTGGTGCGGCACTCGGTGCACTCCAGGGTGATGATGATGCGGGCACCCTTTGCTTTAGCCATGACGGATCCCAAGACGAAGGTAAACGGCAATGAGGAAACTGCAATCCCAGATCCTGAGGCTGGAGATGGGGGTTTACCTCGATAAGCGCGATCACCAATTATCCAACTTTTCCTTGACGGAATCAACCCAAGTTTTCACTTGCTTGCCCGTTTGTTGCCGTAGGCTACGGGCGTTGCGATCCACATCTTTGCTCAGGCGCTGCAACTGCTTGGACAGATCCCGCACGGTGTCATTGCGCTGGGCTTGGCGCAGCAGGTCGCGAGCAGCCGATTTGACGTCGTCAGCAGCGTCCCCCTCTAGGATGTCCTGCAAAAACTGCAGGACTTTTTCATCCAGGTGATAGCCCCGCTCCGCTTCCACCACTAGGGTACGTCCGGCGCGGTCGTGAATGGTTTGGCGTTTTTCCTTGTCGAAGACGGCAAACAGCCCATCCGCAGCCAGAGGCACCAGCAGGGCCTCTGTAAGCACAAAGAGGGAGAGCACTCCCTCTCGAGCCAGAGAGCGAACCAGGTGCGGCGAGGCTTCGGTTTCGGGATCCAGGGTTTTGATGTTCAGCAGCCATTTGCCGAGGCTTTGGCCCTCAGGACGGGACTGGAAATAGCCGCGGTTCACCAGCCAGGTGGCGAAGAAGGCGAGATAGCCGGTCATGTCCACGGCGCCTGCATTGGCCCCTACCAGAGCAGCCAAGCCTTGGGCTAGGTAGGAGATCCCCAGCCCCAGCCCAAAGTCGAGGGCAAAGGCCCCAATTCGTTTGCTCCAGGGAGCCAATTTCGGCAGGGGTTCTCCCTCAGCAGCCGTTTGCGGGGCTGGCCGCTCGGCTTGAACCGGGGGCAGAGAGGTGGCAGGAGGCAAAGCGCTGAAGGCTCGCCATTCGTTGGCAGTTTGATCCAGTTGTTCGGTTTTGGGCCGCTCTGGAAATGGGGGACGTTCGGGGTAAGGTCTGGGATCCGTCATTGCCGGTTGAGACAGTCAGTTCTACCATTCTAGCGAGGCAAGCCCACACCCACGGGCAGAGGGGACGGGCTGCGACGGGGGATCTCGTAGGTCAGCCGATCGCGGGCCAGCATGGTATTGGGGAAAATGGCCTGAGCTTCTGCCAGTAGGTCTTCCAAGGTAATGGGGGCTTCTGGGGTGTAGCGGGGGCTGAAGTGGGTGAGGATCAAAGCTTGGGCCTTGGCTTCGGCGGCCACTTGGGCGGCCATGGCGGCGGTGGAATGCTTAGAGCGGCGGGCCAGCTCCAAGTCAGCCTGAGCGTAGGTAGCCTCGTGGATGACCAGATCCGCAGCCCGGGAGAGATCAACGGCATTGCGGCAGAAAATCGTGTCGGTGCAGTAGGAGAATTTGCGGCCCGGAATGGGATCCCCGACATAATCCCGTCCGTGAAAGCAGCGGCCCTGCCAGATGATGGATTGGCCGGCCTTGAGCTGCCCATACAGAGGGCCAAAGGGGATCCCGTCGGCCTGGGCTTTGGCTGCATTGAAGCTGCCTGGCCGATCCTGTTCCACCACGCGGTAGCCGAAGGCGGGCACCCGGTGATCCAAGGGCGCGCAGAAGACGGAGTATTCCGGCTCTTGCAGGATGAGACCGGTTTCGACGGTGTGAACGCGGAAGCCGTAGGGGATGCGCGTCTCGCTGTAGCGCAACACGGCCTTCAGGTACTCTTCCAGGCCCGGCGGGCCGTAGATATCGATGTGCTCAGGGGTGCTGCCCAAGCCACAGGAGGCCAACAGCCCCGGCAGGCCGTAGATGTGATCCCCGTGCATGTGGGTGATGAAAATGCGGCGCAACTGGCTGGGGCGCAGCTCGTCTAGGCGCAGCAACTGGTGCTGGGTGCCCTCGCCACAATCGAACAGCCACCATTCCGACCGCTGGGGAAACTGCACCGCCACCCCAGAGACATTGCGCTGGCGGGTGGGCATGCCGGAGCTGGTGCCCAAAAAGGTGATCCGAATGGCATTGGGATCTGTCACAGGGGCAAGACCTCAAGGATTGGGATCCCTAGCTTACCAATTGCTGATACATTTACGCTGAACACTGCTGAACATCACTGTTCAACTATGCAGCG
>NZ_JANSIB010000150.1:0-3556 GCF_047461895.1 Synechococcus sp. R55.8
AACCAACTTGCAGTGACCGTACTGGCGATCTCTACGGTTGGTTCTTGCAGTTACGGCTCAGGGAAAATAATGGTTTAATGGTGACTTAACAGTCGAAACTTCCTGGCCCAGGCCGGAACGCTCTCGGCAGGGCCTCTTGTCATTAGCCTGGGATCCCTTCTCCCCTTGCCTATGCTGAAAACCACTCGTCGCTTGGCTTTGCTGGCCCTGTCGGGGCTGGCAGCTCTTGTTCTCACTCCCCATCGCGCCAGCGGGACGGAGTCCTTAGGGGGCCTCGCCAAGCCCATTACCGTCGGCTCCAAGGACTTTACCGAGCAGTTTATTTTGGGGGAAATGTACGCCTTAGCCCTGGAGGCGGCAGGGTTCACGGTGGAGCGCAAGCTCAACCTGGGCGGAACACCGGTAGCCCATGCGGGCTTGTTGAGCGGCGAGATCGATCTCTACCCCGAGTACACCGGCACTGGCCTGCTGACAGTGCTCAAGTTGCCCAGCAGCGGCGACCCGGCAGAGGTGTACGCGACGGTGGCCCGCGAGTACGAGAGCCAGTTCCAACTGATTTGGCTGGATCCCGCCCCCCTGAACAACACCCAGGCCCTGGCCATGACCCGAACTAGAGCGGCTGAGCTGGGCATCGCCACCATCTCGGACATGGTGGCCAAAGCGGGCGAGCTGGTGATGATCGGGCCGCCGGAGTTTCAAGCCCGCGAGGATGGCCTACCCGGGATCCAAGCCGTCTACGGTAATTTCCGGCTCAAGGCCTACAAAGCAGTGGATCCCGGCCTCCGCTACCAGGGCTTGGTCAATGGGGAAGCGGATGTGGCAGTGGCCTTCGGCACCGATGGAGAAATTGCCGCCTTTGACCTGGTGCTGCTGGAGGATGACAAGCAGCTTTTCCCCCCCTACCAGGTGGCGCCGGTGGTGCGCAAGGATACCCTGGAGGCCAACCCCGGCATTGCCGCTGCTTTGAATGCCCTCTCCCCTCTGCTGACGGATGAGGTGATGCAGCGGTTGAACTACGAGGTGAGCGGCAACCGCAAAGAGCCGGCGGAGGTGGCCAGAACTTTCTTGGTGGAAGCCGGCATCCTGAAGAAATAATCTTGCCCTTGCACGAGGCCCTGAGGTGAGCACCGTTGAGTTCGAGCGGGTGTCGCTGCGCTTTCCCCACAGTTCCCAGCCGGCTGTGGAGGAGTGCAGTTTTTCCATAGAATCGGGCCAGTTGGTGGTCATCCTGGGGCCTTCTGGCTGCGGCAAAACCACCCTTCTGAAAATGGTGAATCGCCTACTGGATCCCACCCAGGGGCAGATTCGCTTGGACGGGCGGGATATCCGCCAGTTTCCCATCACGGCTCTGCGGCAGCGGATCGGCTATGTTATCCAGCAATCGGGGCTGTTTCCCCACATGACGGTGGCCCAGAATGTGGCGGTAGTGCCGCGACTTTTGGGGTGGCCGAAGGAGCGCATCCGCGAGCGGGTGGACGAGCTGCTCAGCTTGGTTAATTTGCCCCCCCACGAGTACCGCCACCGCTACCCTGCCCAACTGTCGGGTGGACAACAGCAGCGGGTGGGGCTGGCGCGGGCGCTGGCCGGGGATCCAGGGCTGCTGCTGATGGACGAGCCCTTTGGGGCCATCGACGCCATTACCCGCAGCAAGCTGCAAGAGGAGATCCTGCGCCTGCAACGGCAATTGAAAAAAACCATCCTGTTCGTCTCCCACGATGTGGAAGAGGCGCTGCGCCTGGCGGATCGCATTTTGGTGATGCAGAAGGGGCGGGTGGTGCAGTTCGACACTCCCTTTCGGCTGCTCACCCAGCCGGCTACTCCCTTTGTCAGGGAACTGCTGGGGGCAGATGACATGGTACGGCAGTTGAGTGTGCTGCGGGTGGAAACGGCGATGGCCGGGATCCCGCACAACCACAAAATCCAAGAGGGAGCGATGGTGAGGCCCCAGGCCACTTTGCGGCAAGCCTTGTCCCTGCTGTTGCGCACAGGGGCGGCAGCCCTGACGGTGTGGGAGGACGGGCGGGCCATCGGCGTTTTGACCTTGGATCACATTCGCAGCTTGGCCATGCTGGAGGGGGGATCCGCGTGAGCTATCTCCTCAACCACCCCGGCCTGATGTGGCAGCTCACCCAAGAGCATCTGGCGATGGTGGGGATGACCTTGGGCATGGCGGTGGTGCTGGCGGTGCCGCTGGCTCTGCTGGTTCACCACGTGCGCTGGTTGGCCCTGCCGGTCATGGGGATCCTCAGCATCCTGTACACAGTGCCCAGCCTGGCTTTGATCATTTTGTTGGTGCCCTGGCTTGGCCTCAATGCCCGCTCGGTGGTGGTGGCGATGGTGATCTACACGCAGGTGATCTTGGTGCGCCATTTTTGCGTGGGCCTGCGCTCGGTCGAGCCTGCCATCCTGGAAGCTGCCAAGGGCATGGGGATGAACCTCTGGCAACGGTGGTGGCAGGTGCAGGTGCCGCTCATGCTGCCCATTGTTTTGGCAGGGCTGCGGCTGGCGGCAATTGTGGCCATTGCCATTGCCACCGTGGGCGCCAAGTTTGGGGCAGGGGGACTGGGAACCCTGCTGTTCGATGGCATTGCCCAGGCCGGTCGCTACGACAAGATCTGGGCCGGATCCCTGGCGGTGGGATCCCTGGCCTTGCTGGTGAACACAGCCTTGCTCAGCCTGGAATGGGCGGCCCGTCGTGGCTGAGGGGGTAGACTTAAGGACTCCGTCCCGCTGGCGCGATCGGGCAGGTTTATCCTCTAGTTGTGTGGGGCGAAACTGGGTGTAGCATGGGTGAGCAACCAGGGACTCCGTCCCGCTGGCGTGAGCGGGTGAGAGATTGGTCATCCCGCGCCGATTGGGAGCTGATGGAAGCGCTCAAGGCGGGGCAACCTGCTGCTCTGGCTGCGCTCTACGATCGCTATGCCGGCTTGGTCTATGGGCTGGCCTTCAAGATCCTGGGCCACGTGGCCGAGGCAGAAGACCTGACTCAGGAGGTGTTTGTCGAGCTGTGGCGCAAGGTTGTCTGTGATCCAAGGACTCCGTCCGAGTCGCGCGAGCGGCGGGGATCCCTGAGCAGTTTTTTGTGCATCCTGACCCGCTCGCGGGCCATTGACCGTCTGCGTTCTCAGGGCAGCCACCAACTTCTTTTGAAACGCTGGCAGACCATTCTCAGCGCCGATCGCGTCAGCGGGACGGAGTCTTTTCGCGTCAGCGGGACGGAGTCCTTTAGCAAGACTCGGTTCCCTTTTGAGCAGGTTTCCATCGAGGAGCGGCGGCAAGCAGTGCAAGCGGCCCTCGGCCAACTGCCCGAAAGCCAGCGGCAGATCCTGGAGTTGCTCTATTACCAAGGGTTGAGCCAGGTGGACGTTGCTCGCCAATTGGGGATCCCGTTGGGGACGGTTAAGACCCGCTCTCGCCAAGCTCTCTGCAAATTGCGGGGATCCCTGCGCGCCCTTCTGGGTTTCTGAGGTTTGGAGTTGAGTTCTGGTGTCGGGATGGCCATGTCTGATCGCGTCAGCGGGACGGAGTCCTATCGCGTCAGCGGGACGGAGTCCTA
>NZ_JANSIB010000151.1:0-3510 GCF_047461895.1 Synechococcus sp. R55.8
CGGGCTGAAGCTCTCGGATCTCGACCGGATCTCCAACGGCCAAACCCAAAGCAGCAGCCGTCCCGCCGCGGAACTCCAGCACACCGTCCACCAACTGGGAAGGAGGCGGCCCATAGGTGGGGCAGGGTTGGGCGGGGCAGCCGGGCACATCGGCGGCAATGTACACCACCTTGCCTTGGTGAAGGAAAATGATGTCCAGGTTGATCAGGGTGTTGAACATCCAAAAAGAAGCTGGCTGGGGCGGATCAAAGGGAAACCACATGCCCCGATCCGGCGGCAAATCGGTGCGAAACATCAGGCCCAAGCGCTGTTGCTCAGGGGTGCGGGCCACCTCTAGCTCAAAGCGTTGGCCGGCAAGGGTGACTTCGGCTTCAACCGGCAGTTGCTGGGGCTGCCCTATGGCTGGGGGGGATGGAGAGATGGCTTCGGTTACCTGAGTTTGTGAGGCGGGAGATCTCTCCGTGGCAGCAGTACATCCCAAGCCGGATCCCAGGAGCAGTAGAGCCAGGCCCAAGGCGACTCTGCACCCTTTTGGAACGTGTATCGTGAACAGAACCATGTGGCACTCTCCTGTGCAGGCTTCATCCTATCGCGCCGGACGCTGCTGCCGCGACTTGGCCAACCGGATGCAGAAAGTTCCCCTCTGGGAGGGCCTTGCCAATTCTTGCTTGCCGGAAGCTGCCTGCGTCTTTCCACCTTGAGCGCAGCGGAAATGGCGTCCCTGGGCAAGAGCAGCCCGCAACCGACCCGATAGCATAGCCATAGACTTTATCGTTCCCCACCCTGCCAGGAGAGCCGTATGAAAGACCCTTTCAATTTCAATTTCAATAGATTCAATAGATCCTCGGTGAGCCGGATCCCTCTTCTGGCTCTGCTGGGTTTACTGAGCCTGGGCCTCTGGCCCACTCACGGGATGGGATCCCGTTCACAGGAAACCCCGGTGCGGATTCCCTTTGAGCCAACGGTGACCTATGGGGAAGGGTATGGGGAAAAGACCGTGGCCCAACAAGCCCAAACCCGCTTTGCGCTGAAACTGTTTGATCACCTGCTCCGTCAGCAGCCCCAAGAGAACCTCTTTTTCTCCCCCTTGAGCATCCGCCTGGCCCTGAGCATGCTCTACAACGGCGCCTCTGGGGAGACCCAAACGGCAATGGCCGAGGTGCTGGAGGCACAGGACCTTTCCCTCAATGAGTTGAACTGGAGCAATGCCCAAATGGTGGGCTGGCTGGCGGAGGGATCCCCGGCAGGAGGGCCAGTCCAGGTGCAAATGGCCAACGGCCTCTGGGTGGATCAAACCCTCACCTTACAGCCCCAGTTTTTGCAGGCTTTGGCCACCTACTACCAAGCGGTGGTGAATCGGGTGAATTTGGGATCCCGGCAAACGGTGAACCAGATCAACGGCTGGGTGGCCGAGCGCACCCAGGGCAAGATCAACCGCATTGTGGATCGCCTCAGCCGCGAGGATTTGATGGTTTTGCTCAATGCCATCTACTTCAAAGGCGAGTGGACTCAGCCCTTCGATCCGGAGCGCACCCAAACTCAGCCCTTTACTCGGTTGGATGGCCGCCGCGTCCGAGTACCCATGATGGTTCAATCCGGTCGTTACGACTACCTGGAAACCGAGCAGTTGCAGGTGGTGAGCCTGCCCTACGGGGAAGGAGAACTGGAAATGCTGATCCTGCTGCCCAAGAAGGGAGTGAAGCTGGAATCGCTGCGGGCAGAGCTGAGCCCGGAAACTTGGCAAGAATGGACGGGATCCCTGCGCCCCCGTGCAGGTTCGGTGCGGATCCCGAGATTTGAATTGGCTTATGAAACGGATCTCACTTCCGTTCTGCAGCAGTTGGGCCTGGGAGTTGCCTTTTCCAACCGAGCCGATTTCAGCCAGATGACCCCAGAGCCAGCGCGGATCAGCAAAGTCCTGCACAAAGCAGCAATTGAAGTGAACGAAGAGGGATCCGAGGCGGCAGCCGCTACTGGGGTGATCGTCTCCCGGACTGCTGTCGACCGGCAAGAGCCCTTTCAATTTGTGGCAGATCGGCCCTTCTGGTTTGCCATTGTGGCCTCCGGATCCGGCGGCAGCCCAGCGGCCCAAACCGTGTTGTTCATGGGATCCCTGGTGGATCCTAAATAAGGGGATCCCTCAGGGCAGCTTGCTGACTTCTTGCCGGGCCTGCAGATTGCTCTTCAGGATGTGTTGACCCCAGACCGGCTCCCTTAGCCGTTTTTCATTGCGGAGGTCATGATGGTCGAGGTTTTGGAAAGAGAAAAATTGGCCGAGGCACCTGCTGATAGTTCTCCGGCAGCTTCTCGAAAAATTTGGACTGACGAAGAGTTTATGGCTTTACCGGAGGATGGCAATCGCTATGAGGTTGTGAACGGAGAACTGGTTACCGTGGGCTCGGCAGGCGCAAAGCATGGGTACTACGTAAGTTTGATTCACATCATTCTGGGCTCCTACGTTCGCAGTCAAAGGATTGGATTTACCTTCGATTCCGATACTTCCTTCAAAATGAAATCCGGCAATCGCCGTTCTCCAGATTGTTCTTTCTTTTCCAAAGAACGGCTGCAATCTCTGGGCGGGATCCCAAGGGGTTATATTGAGGGATCCCCAGACTTGGCTGTAGAAGTTCTCTCCGATGCCAACACCGTTGGAGAGATCCACGACAAGGTTGTTGAGTATTTCGAGAATGGATCCCGGCTGGTCTGGATCATTCATCCTGAAGAGAAATACGTTTTGGTCTATCGCCGGCCTGAGCCTGAAGCATTGAAGAAACCCGGCGACATCCTGGAAGGTGGAGAGGTGATCCCTGGATTTGCACTGGATTTATCAGAGTTTTTTGCCGAGCCGGAGTTGTAGTTTTTCACCAACGCAATGCCCGGATAAGACGCCTTCAGCGCCTAGGGAAAAGCAACCCCTGTTAAGCTAGCCTAAGCAGTGGGATCCCATTTCATGGCATTGGTTTATCCGCAGGTTCTGGAGCGCAATCCCAAACGGCTGCGCATTGCCCTACAGCGGTTTACCTCTCAGCAACTGGCTTGGCGGGCGGCAGGGGGCTTGGTGCTGCTAATTTTGGGATCCCAACTGTGGGCTCGTTCGCCGCTGTTGGGTTTGGTGGCTGTGGGGATGGGCCTGTGGGCTGGGATCCCTTGGGGGTTGGGGCAGATCCTGAATCTAGATTGCCAAAGCCAACGGGTGACCTTGACCCGGCTGGGTGGCCCTTGGGGGATTTGGCGGCAGCAGGTGTTTTCTTATCCCTTGGCTCAGTTGCAAGGAGTGCGGCTGCATCGAGTGGGTCAGGAAGTTTTGGATAACCAAGCTCAAGAGAGTTTTCAGGTCCAAAGCCAAGTGCGGCTGCAGTTTCACAGCGATCCTTCTAAACCGGAGCTGAACGAGGAGGTCATCGCCTGCTTTAGCAGCCAAGTCGGCATCAAAGGGGACGAACCAGAAGCTTTCGTGCTCTCTCAGCGGCTGGTGCGCTGGATTGAGAACTATCTATCCGAACACTCAGG
>NZ_JANSIB010000152.1:0-3296 GCF_047461895.1 Synechococcus sp. R55.8
GGCGGAGGGTGGCCCCCTTCCACCCGTTGGCGCACTTGAATCGAGGAACAAGGATCGGCCTTCCTCTGAGTTGGGTGATCCCAAGGGGCACCACCAAGCGGCTACAACATCCCATCTCAAGCTTCCGGGAGAAAGTGGGGAATACTGGCAGTTGAGGGTTTTGCGGTGGGTCGGCTTTGGTTTGGCTAGTTGGCCTCAGCTTGTTTGGTAGCGCTTTTTGCCTCTTCTGGGGACAGTTGTTGGTGGGCAAGTTGCTGCTGCCGCTGTGGGGGGGATCCCCCCTGGTGTGGAATACCTGCCTGGCCTTTTTTCAGGCCACCCTGCTTTTGGGCTACCTGTGGGCAGACCGGCTGGGGCGCGGGCTCAATCCCAGGATGGGGGTGCTGATCCACGGGATCTTGCTGCTGGTCGGGCTGAGGCTTCTGCCCTTTCAGCTGGGGATCCCCGGCCAACCGGAAGGATGGTGGCCCCCTCTCGCTCTGTTGGCAGACTTGACTTTGGGAGCTGGGGTGCCGCTGTTTCTCCTGTCGGCGACGACGCCGTTGCTGCAACGGGGGTTGGCGGCAAGAGGGGTCGCGGGTCAACGGGAGGCTTTGGATCCCTATTTTCTCTATGTGGCCAGCAATGCCGGCAGCTTGGGCGGGCTGCTGGGGTACCCGCTGGTGTTGGAGCCTCGTCTGCCTTTGGCTTGGCAAACTCTCCTGTGGACGGGATCCTACGCGCTGGTGGCAGCCCTGGTGCTGCTGAGCGGGGTGGGTCTGCTGCTCAGTTGCAACGGCGTTGCCGAGCCACAAGAACGCGGGGCGGATTCCCAGGGCTCCAGCGCTGCTCTGGGGAATTGGGCTGTTTCCTGGCGAGAGCGTTGGCGCTGGGCGGGTCTGGCTTTTTTGCCGGCGGGCCTGTTGGTGGCGGTCACCACCTTGTTGACCACCGACGTGGCGGCGGTGCCCCTGTTGTGGGCCATCCCCCTGGGGATCTATCTGCTGACATTCATGCTGGCTTTCGGGGGGATCCACCCCAATAAGGGGGTTTTGGGAACAACAGCTCTTCTGGCCTGCGGGGCGGTGGGGGTACAGGTCTTGGGCTGGGTGAGGCCGGGTTTTTTGCTTTTGCCGCTGCATCTGACCACCTTTGGGCTGGTGAGCTGGGGCTGCCACAGCCGGTTAGCTTGCCGTCGCCCGCCGGTGGAGCAGTTGACGCAGTTTTACCTGTGGCTGGCTTTGGGGGGGAGCTTAGGGGGAATGTTCTCTGCCCTCTTGGCACCGCAGGTGTTTGAGACAGTGCTGGAATATCCCCTGTTGCTGGGGATGTCGCTGGCCGTGCTGGGGGCTCAGGGGGGGCGGGTGGGCCTGTGGCTGGGGCTGGGGCTGCTCCTGCCCTTGCTGCTGTTGCACTTTCGACCGCAGGCGTTGCTGCAGGTGGGCGCTGGGGTGGGTTTGGCGTTGGGCTGGGCGGTGCTGGCGCTGTTGGTGTCAGGGGAGAGCCGTTCACAGCAGCAGAGCGGAGCCCCTGGCTGGCAGGCCAAGGTCGGTTGGGTGGGAGCAATGGCGGGGTTGGTTGTGCTGCTGGGGCAACCCTGGCTGCAGCCGGGACTGCAGGTGATCCACAGCGAGCGCAGCGCCTTCGGCCTCAACCGGATCGTGGAATACCAAACTGAGCAGGGATCCTTTCGTGGCCTTCTGCACGGCACCACCCTACACGGCAGCCAAAACTTGGACCCGGAAAAAGCGCTGGAGCCGCTGACCTATTTCGCTCGGCCTGGGCCCGTTGGGCAGGTGTTTGCGGCGTTCAGAGCCCAGACTGTGGATCCCATGCCCGCCATTGCCGTATTGGGGCTGGGGATCGGCACGTTGGCCGCCTATGCCGAGCCAGGGGATGAGTGGACGTTTTTCGAGTTGGATCCCACCGTGGTCGATTGGGCGAGCCGCTATTTTTCCTATCTCCGGTGGGCTCAGGCACGGGCGCAGGTGCAGGTCATCCTCGGTGATGCCCGGCTCAGCCTCAAGGGGATCCCAGAGGGCAGCTATGACCTGATGGTGATGGACGCCTTCAGCTCTGACGCAGTGCCGGTGCATTTGCTCACGCAAGAGGCTTTGGCCCTCTACCTGAGCAAGCTCAAGCCCCACGGCTGGCTGCTCTTCAACATCACCAACCGCCACCTCGACCTGGCCCCGCTGTTGGCTGGCCTGGCCGGATCCCTGCAGCTTCACGCTTGGCACCAAGACCACCGGGATCTCTCCCCTGAGCAACGCCAGGCGGGGCTGGCCCCTTCCCACTGGGTGCTGTTATCGCCGCGCGACGCTTCGACGACCGCCTCAGCAGGGCGGAGCCCTTTGGCCCAAAACTCTGGAGTCCTGCAGGAACTGGATCCCTGGCAGCCCCTTTTGCCCCAGGCCGGGGATCCCGTCTGGCGGGATGATTTTTCCAACCTGCTGCAGGTGATCCGTTGGCCCCGGATCCCTTTGCTAAAGGGTATCCAGATCCCCAGTTCTGGATAGGAATCCGGCTGCTATCGCTACGCGACCCTTCGGCAAACGTGTTAGCGTTGCGGAGCAGAAAAGTTAAGGAAATCTTTACAACTCGAAGTTGGTATGAGTTATGATTGTTTGCAACGTAACTGATGTCTGCTCGGGAGTCCGGCCCATGTCTCCTCTACAAGCCCTCACTGGCAATCCTCAAACCACCATGGCTGAAACCTCTGCGGCTCGTTTCGTGGCAATCGGGGGCAGCTTGCGGCCCAATTCCCTGACGTACCAGGCGCTGGAGGTGGCGCGGCGCGAGTTTGAGAAGTTGGGGATCCCGTTGCACATCCTCGATCTGCGGCAGATGAAGTTGCCCTTTGTGGATGGCTCGGAGTCCTATGCGGATTATCCCGATGTGGCAGTCCTACGAGCAACCATGAAGCGGGCGGATGGGATCATCCTAGCCAGCCCGGAGTACCACGGCGGCATCAGCGGCAGCCTGAAAAATGCCCTGGATCTGTTGAGTTTTGAGCAACTGGAGGGTAAGGTCTTTGGGTTAATCAGCGTTTTGGGCGGCGAGAGCAACAGCAATACCCTGAACCAGATGCGCTTGATTGTGCGTTGGGTGCATGGCTGGGTGATCCCAGAGCAAATCGCCATCGGTCGGGCTTGGAACGCTTTTGACGAGCAAGGCAATCTCAAAGACGAGAAGCTACAACAGCGCTTTCAACACTTTGTCCAGAGCTTGGTGACCCATACTCACAAGCTGCGAGGGATCCCAGTGGTGAAGCCTTCCTGAAATTACAGTCATTCCAAACTAGATTGAGACACTCT
>NZ_JANSIB010000153.1:0-3279 GCF_047461895.1 Synechococcus sp. R55.8
AGCGAGTGCTCCAAATATCTGCGCTCCCGAGTTTCCAGCCATTGGCTATACCAGTAAATGGACTGGGCGCCATTGGCATCCGGCAGACGCCATTGAAACCCCAACCAGCGGGCGATGTTTTTCAGGGAATAGCTCTCAATCGGTAACACCACCGAGCGTTGCACCCAGGCCTGTAAATCCACAAAGCGCTGCAACAACTGCCGCAGCTGTCGGGGATCCGTGCGGTATTGCTCCCCCAGCCGTCGGCAGGTCTGCACTTCAAAGCCGTGAAAGTGGTAGATGGGAGCGTCAGGATAGCGTTGTGCCAGTTGCAAGAATTGCTCCCAAGCTTGCCTTTCTTCCCGCGGCTCGGCGGCCAGGCAACTGTGATAGCTCGCAACCTTTTTCCCCTCGGCTTGCTCCACCACCAGCAGGCCCAGCAGATAGGCGACGTTGTGGCGGGGATCCGCCTCGATATCGAAGTACAGCTCTACGGGTGTGGTGGGCAGGGTTTCCGGGGGGGATTGAATCCAGAGAGGCTGCCGGCTGAGGGTGGCGCGGGCTTGCAGCTGCAGTTGCAGGGCCACGCCGGATCCCAACTTGGGAATGGCTTGCAACCTATCCAACTGAGCGTTGGCCAGGGCTTCAATCGAGTGGATCCCCGCCTCTTGCAAAAGGGGATAGCGGGATCCCGTTACGCCCGGCAGCAGGCTGAGGGGTTGAGCGGCGGCGTTCAACTGGCGACAATGCTCCCGCCAGTGGCAAAGATGGCAGCGGCTGCGGGCCATGAACACCTGCGGTGGTTCCGGCTGGTTGAGGGAGTGCAGGTACTCCTGCAGCAATTGCCGCACCTGTGCTCGTCGGCGGCTCAGGTGGACGGGGTGCCACTTCCCATCTTTCAGGATCAAAATGCCCCGCTTGGGAACGTTTCCCTGCAGGGATCCGAGCAACTCTGCCTGCAAAGCCAGCAACAATTCGTATTCCGGTTTGGGGCGTTTGCCGATACGAATATGAACCGGCAGGTAAGAGGATCGGGCGGCGTGGCGACTTCTGCCAACGAGAGCGGGATCCCGAATCAGCAGATCCAGGGAGCTGCTCACCCAAACTGAACGTCTCTCTGGAACAGCTTCAGGCGGCAACGCAAGAGCGGGCACCATCTCGTAGTCTTCTGGGGCAGGGATGGGATCCCTTGGAGAGGAGGAGTGAGGGACAGGTTCAGAAGCAAGCTGCAACAGCTCTGCCTCAGCAGTACAGTTGAGATCTTCCTGCGGTTGCCAAAACAGCTCTGCGGCAATCCGTCCGCCGTAGATCCGCTCCGCCCCGTCGGCCATGGCTGCCAAGAGAGCTTCATTGCCCGGCGCAACCCGTTCTCCGGGGAATCGCTCAAACACAGCGGCTGCCAGGGCTTGGCGATCCCGCCGCCATTGCTCCAGCAGGTTGTCCGGCGGCAGCTTGGCCTCTTGAGGGCCAAAGCGATCCAGGTAAGGCAAGCGTCGGCAACGAAAGAAAGCAAGCAGCTCCTCAGCCTCAACAGAACCCTGTCCTGCTGCTGCAACCTGGCACTCCAACGGTGGAAAACCTCAGCTCTGCTGCCATTGTGGCACGCCCCCAGGTTGCCCTCTGATCCTTCAAGACTTGGGATCCTGAGCGGGCAGGAGATGGGCGATGATCCGCTCAATCGTCTCAGATTGGCGACGAGCTGTATCGGCTTGCTGTTGACATATTGCCTTTAACTCTCCCAGCCAAGTGCTCTGCTCCTGGGATATCAGCACCTGTTGTTGAACAATGGCTTTCAGATGGGTCAGGTCATCCTTGACGAAGCTGACGGTCTCGGCCAAGGTCAACACAGCCCCAACCAGGCGATCCAGCCGGAAGTCAATTTGGTCGAACCGGTCTTTGCTCTGCATTTTCCTTACATTGGTTAGTAGAGGTTATCGGTGGGCGCTGAAGGGAAGTCACTTCACCAAGAAAAAGCCCCAAGCCGAACAGTCAGCCCGCTCAAGCTTGTGTCTTTATTGTTACCCATACGTACAGATACGTACAGATATGCCATGAGCTATCCAGCCCAATTTCCCCTTCCAGAGTCTGTACAGGTGTTGTCTTGGGAGTGCGGTTCACCCTTCAGACGCAATGTGTACTATTTTGCAAGATCCAGAGAAAAACCCCAGAGAACGAAATCACAGCCACGCAAAAGCTCAAGAGACAACCCAGACTGCTGCCAGCAGCAGGGATCCCTGATAAGACCTGCAGCTTGCTGACACGGCTGGCGTATGCTGGAGAATAAAGATTTCTTTACACTTTACCGGAGCGGACTGTGACAGCTCTTTCGACGGCCCCAACCTTGCCCCAAACCAAGACGGTGGCGGTGGAAATGCAGGGGGTGTGGAAGCGCTTTGGGCAGCAGGTTGCCGTTCAAGATTTGAGCCTGCAGATCCCCCAGGGGGAAGTGTTTGCCCTGTTGGGGCCCAACGGCGCCGGCAAATCCACCACCATCCGCATGCTTACTAGCCTTACCCGACCCAGCCAGGGATCCATCCGGGTGGGGGGCTACGATGTGGTGCGGGATCCGGTGGCGGTGCGGCAGCAAATTGGCGTAGTTCTGCAGCCTATCACCCTAGAGGCAGAGCTGACCGTTTGGGAAAACCTGGAGTTCCACGGGCGTATGCACCACATCCCCAACCCAGAGCGGCAACGGCGCATCGATGAATGGCTGGAGTATGTGCGGCTGGCGGATCGCCGGCAAGACAAAGTGAAAACCCTCTCAGGGGGAATGAAACGACGCTTGCAGGTGGCCAGGGCGTTACTGCATCGCCCCCAGATTTTGTTTTTGGACGAGCCCACCGTCGGGTTGGATCCCCAGGCGCGGCGGCTGTTGTGGGAGATCTTGCGGGATCTCAATCGGCAGGGCATGACCTTGCTGATTACCACCCACTACATGGAGGAGGCAGAAGAGCTGTGCGACCGCATCGGCATCATGGATGGGGGAAGGTTGATCGAGTTGGGCAGCACCGAGCAACTGCGGGCCAAGTATGGAGAGGCCCTGCTGGTGCGATCCTGTCCTGGCCGGGAGGTGGAGTACACCTTTTTCCCCAGCTTGGCGGAAGCTCAGCGGCAGTTGGAGGCAGAACCCGACAAAACCGGCCTCATGGTGCGCCCGGCCAACTTAGAAGACATTTTTGTGCGTTTGACAGGCCGCCGCTTGGATTAACGGGCCCTCACCCCTGGCCCCTCTCCCAACGTGAAGAGGGGAGCATGACTCTAGTCAATAATAAGCTCAACTATACTGAAAATAATGTATAA
>NZ_JANSIB010000154.1:0-3278 GCF_047461895.1 Synechococcus sp. R55.8
TATCGCTGCATAGTTGAACAGTGATGTTCAGCAGTGTTCAGCGTAAATGTATCAGATCCTTAGTCCTAAACTTAAAAGGGGTCAGCCATGCCGCGCAGCATGAAGAACGACAACTTCATTGACAAGACCTTCACCGTCATGGCCGATCTAATTCTGAAACTGCTGCCAGGGGTGAGTTCCGAGGAAAAGAAAGCCTTTGCCTACTACCGGGATGGCATGGCCGCTCAGAGCGAAGGAGAATATGCCGAGGCCCTAGAAAACTACAGAGAAGCCCTCGCCCTCGAGCAAGGGGAAGAAGACCGCAGCTACATTCTCTACAACATGGGCCTGATCTACCAGAGCAACGGCGAGCTTGACAAAGCCCTCGACCACTACCACCAAGCTCTGGAGTTAAACCCAAGACTTTGCTCTGCCCTGAACAACATTGCCGTATTGCTGCACCACAAGGGCGAGCTGAGCCTGCAAGCCGGGGATGAGGAAACAGCAGAGGCCCTGTTCAACGAGGCTGCCCAGTACTGGATTCGGGCCATTCGCATTGCCCCCAACAACTACATCGAGGCCCAAAACTGGCTGAAAACCACCGGGCGCGCCAACCTGGAGGTGTACTGAGCTTTCCTGCAGAAGGACTCCGTTCCGTTAACGCGAACGGTTGATCTCGGCTACCCTGGGCTAAGTCAAGTCGATAATCTGGGAGCCGGAGGAGAGGATGCTGAAACGGGAAGAAGTCCAACATGTTGCTCACTTGGCTCGTCTGGAGCTGACCGAGGAGGAAGAGATCCAGTTCACAGAGCAGCTAGCAGACATCTTGGCCTACGTGGAGCAACTGAAGGAGCTGGACACGGAGGGGGTAGAGCCCACCTTTCACGTCCTGGACATGGAACTGCCCACCCGCCCCGATGAAGTCGAGCCCTACCCGGATATCGAAGGGATCCTGGCCAACGCCCCTGATCGAGCTGACATGTTCTTCAAGGTGCCCCGTATTTTGGAAGAAGAAGACTGACATGGGTCGGCAGGGATTCGAACCCTGGGCCAATCGGTTAAAAGCCGAGTGCTCTACCGCTGAGCTACCGACCCAAGTTTGCAGCTTCGTCATATTAGCAAAGCTTCTGTCACATTCGCAAAGGTTCTGGCCGTATCCCCAAAAATCTTGCTATGCTGGACTCAAGTCAACCCTGGGGCTGTAACGGTTTCGACGGGGTGGCGAACATGGGTTCATGAGGCAGGTCGGGATTGAGCTTATCCCGTTACCACCAGGCTCAAAACAGTACGTGCGAACAACGTCGTACCCTTTGCTCGTAAAGCGGCTGCTTTGGCTGCCTAAGGCTCAGTAACCGAAAACTTACTCTGAGCTCGAGGATCTGCTCACGACCCCGTTAAGTGGGCGGATCACAACCCCAACGGGTGCAGCTCTCTACTCCGGCTCCGTCGAGGGAGAGACCAAGATCAGGCGGAGAACTCCCATCGCCGGGATCCAAACGGCGATCCCCGCCTCGAGGGTCAAAGAGGCTAAACCTGTGAATGAGTGATCCCTCAGTACCCATCTCGGACACGGGTTCGACTCCCGTCAGCTCCATCTCCCAGCAGTTAACTACGAGCCAAAAACTGCCAGCTTTCAGCCATGCCCTAGGAGCAGATCCTGCTCAGTTTCTAAAGGTTTTACGGAGCGTGGGCGAGTTTGATGACAAGGTGCCGGTTTTTGTCCACCGCAACCCAGCCCTGCTGACGAAAGCGGTTTAGGAGACGGGTAATGGTGACCCGGGTAGTGCCGATGGCATTGGCCAAGTCCTGGTGGGTAAGGCGCACTTGCAGGCGCACCCCTGTTGCAACCGGGGATCCCAGCTCCACAGCCAAAAGGGAGAGCAACTGGCGCAGCCGATCCTCTACCCGCCGCCGTCCGGCCAAGGCAAGCAATGCTTCGGTTTGGCGCAGCCGACGCACCACCTGCTTGAGCAGCCCTTGACTCAGGATCTCTGAGGCTTCCACCTCTGCTGCCGGCAGCCGCAGCACATCAACTGCCGTCAAAGCCTTAGCTTGGTAGGGATCCAGCATCGTCAGAGGGGATCCCAGGGGCATGGAGGGGCCGGCAAACCCCAACAACGCCTCACCGCCATTGGGATAGAGGGTGGTCAACTGCACCACCCCCCGACAGACGATCACCCATTCATCAGGAAACAAAGGGATAACCTGGCCAGGAGTGTAGGGGGATAAACTGCGGCTGCGGTAGAGGTCTTCCAGCAGTTGGCGCTCCCGTGTGGACAGGCCGGCAGCAAAATGGCTAGGCATCGCTTCAGGCATAGGCTGGCTCCGCTAGGAAAACTGGGCGCACCAGTCGTTGGGCTCCCCCTTGCAAACCAACAGCAATGGGCTGGCCGTCAATGCTGAGGTTGGGGCATGAGATAAGTGTTCCCGACAACACCTTAGCGCTTGCCTTCCAGCCTGAGGTAAAGGCAAAGTTATGCACAGGTTAAGTGTGGCTGCCTCGAGAGAAGAGACAAAAGGAGAACCCGGCAAAGCTGCGGGGATCCTAATCCGCTAGGATCGAAACCAGGGTGCTCCGCACCGCCGACGCGAAAGTGTTCAAGCCCTCAGGAGATCTGTCGTGACGCTGATGGTTCGTGTGATTACCCCCGACCGCACGGTTTGGGATGCCCCCAGCGAGGAAGTGATCCTCCCTGCCACTTCGGGCCAATTGGGCATTCTCACTGGGCACGCCCCCCTCTTGACCGCCATCGGCAATGGCGTTATGCGGGTCAAAGCCGATGGAAAGTGGTTGGCCATTGCGGTCATGGGCGGATTTGCAGAAGTCGAAAATAACGAGGTAACCGTCCTGGTCAACCGAGCAGAGCGGGGTGAAAAAGTGGATAAGGCAGCGGCTCAGGCCCTCTTGGACGAAGCAAGCAAAGTTTTGAATACCAGCAGCGACAAGCAAGAGCGCTTGCAAGCCAAGTTGGATCAACAGCGAGCCAGGGCCTTGATCCAAGCTGCCGAGATGGGCAGCAAGACTGGAAGCTGACCCTGTCCCGGCGCGGGATCTGCAGATGGAGCTCAAGCTGCAGGAGAGATGGAGGGGCTGAGGCGCAGCCAGGGGGCCATTTTCGATCTTTGGGGATTGGCTTTGTTAGCTAGACCGGCGGGAAGCCCCGCCTTCTGTTAGTGACTAGTGACTAGTGGCTGGTCACTATCCACTCACCACTATCCAGGGTAAGGGTCGGGATAAAAGGCGAGGACACGATGCTTCGTCCTTACTGGTGCTATGACCGGCGTAGCAGGATTTTATA
>NZ_JANSIB010000155.1:0-3237 GCF_047461895.1 Synechococcus sp. R55.8
GTTTCCGTCCCCTTGCGGGGAAAAGGTAGGGATCAACCCTACCCCCGGAAAAGCTTGAATCCATGCAGTTTTCAAGGTGCGTTCGCGAGGGAGTACGGAGACTTCGTGACATAGATATTAACATTGCTCTTGGGGATAAGCGCAAGCAAGAAAATTGGGCTTTCTGAGGCTGTTATGTCTTGTTTTCGTGCCAATCATGGCAAGAGATCTAGGTTTGCCCTTGAAATCTTGAGCTAACAAAATTAGCCTGGCGATTGCTTGCCCCGACAGATCGCGCACAAAACTTTACAATTTTCGCTCTCCTGCTCAGGCCAGGGATCCCATTGCGGGGAGAGTCTGTCTAGACTGGAAAGCAGCCCTACGGGGATCCCTATGCGAATTGGCGTGCCCAAAGAGATCAAAGAGCAAGAGTTCCGTGTCGGGCTGACACCGGCGGCGGTGCGGGCCTTAACCGAACAGGGGCATCAGGTGTGGGTGGAAACCCAAGCAGGCCAGGGGGCGGGCTTCACGGATGAGGACTACCAAAAAGCGGGGGCCAAGCTGGCTGTCACTCCTGAGGAGATCTACCGGCAGGAGCTGGTGGTGAAGGTAAAGGAGCCCTTGCCTGCCGAGTATCCTCTGCTCCATCCCGACCTCATCCTGTTTACCTATTTGCACTTGGCCGCCAGCCGCGAGCTGACCCAGGCGCTGTTGCAATCGGGGGCCACCTGCCTCGCCTATGAAACGGTGGAATTGGCAGATGGATCCCTGCCCTTGTTGATGCCCATGAGCATGATTGCCGGGCGGCTCTCGGTGCAGTTTGGCGCCCATTACCTCACCCGACAGCAGGGGGGGCGGGGCGTGTTGCTGGGTGGGATCCCAGGGGTATCCCCGGGACGGGTGGTGATCTTGGGCGGGGGAACCGTGGGCACCGAGGCGGCCAAAATGGCCGTAGGCTTGGGGGCGCGGGTGCAGATTTTGGACATTAACCTGCAGCGGCTGAACGAGCTGGAGCTGCTCTTTGGATCCCGTGTGGAGCTGCTCTACAGCACGGCCCAAAGCGTGGAAGAGTGTGTTCGCGAGGCCGACCTGGTGGTAGGGGCAGTGCTGGTGCCGGGAAGGCGGGCGCCGGTCTTGGTGGGAGAAGAGTTGGTGGCCCAAATGCGTCCTCGCTCCCTCATTGTGGATGTGGCGGTGGATCAGGGGGGGTGCATTGCTACCACACGGGTTACCACCCATGCCCAGCCGGTTTACGAAGCCTACGGGGTGCTACACTACGGCGTTCCCAACATGCCGGGGGCTGTCCCCTGGACTTCGACCCAAGCGCTGGTCAACGCCACTCTCCCCTACATCCTCAAGCTGGCCAACCTTGGCCTGGCCGCTGCTTTGGAACAAGACCCGGCCTTGGCCAAAGGGCTAAACGTCAGGGCAGGCAAGCTCATCCACCCGGCGGTGCGAGCCACCTTTCCAGACCTGGGCTAGCTCAGGCAGGGGTTGGCTCCCTGGGGAGAGATGCTACTGTCGCCAGGACAGGACATAGCGCTCCAAAGCCGCAAAAAAGGTGTAGAGCAAAATGCCCATAATGCCGAGGGCAGCCAAACCCGCAAAGGCCAAAGGCACATCAAAAGAAGAACTGGCCGACACGATCAGGTAGCCCAGCCCCTGGTTGGAAGCCACCGTCTCCGAGATCACCGAGCCGACAAAAGCAAAGGAGATGGCCACCTTCAACGAGGCAAACAGGTAGGGCATGCTGTGGGGTAGCCCCACCTTGGTGAAAATCTCCCAAGAGCTGGCCCCCAACGAGCGCAGCACATCCCGCATTTCGGCTTCCACCGTCTCCAGCCCCACCGCCACATTGACCGCAATGGGGAAAAAGGCCAGCAAAAAGGCCGTGATCACCGCCGGGATCAGGCCCAAGCCAAACCAAATCGCCAGCAGCGGCACCAAAGCCACCTTCGGGATGGTGTTAAACCCCACCAGCAGCGGGTACAAACACAGATGGGCCAGGCGGGAGCTGCCGATGATCGATCCCAGCAATATCCCCCCCACCAAAGCCAGCGCAAAGGCCAGCAGCGTCGAAGTGAGGGTGGTTAGGGAGTGACGCAGAATCACCGGGCTCCACTGGTTCATGGCTGCGAGGATCTGGGTGGGCGCCGGCAGAATGAAGCGAGGAACGTTGAACAGCCCCACCCCCACCTGCCAGAGCACAAGGGTCAAAACGATGGTGACAGCGGGCAAGACCACAGAAGCCGTTTGGGTCTGCAAAAATCGGTCAAATGATTTTTTCATGGGATCCCTCGGCAGAAATGCGCGGTAACCTGTCCAGCAAACCTTTCCAGATTTTTTGGATCAAGGGCTCTTTGGCCTAATAGCTGCGCCGAATGTGCTGGCGCACTTCCGAGACCAAGCGGTGAAACTCGTCCGTCAGGCAGATCTCCAGCGGGCGTGGACGGGGCAGATCCACTTTGAGGGAAAAGATGATCTCGCTAGGCCGTGGCCCCATTACATAAATGGTATCGGAGAGGAAAACCGCCTCCCGCAAATCGTGAGTGATCAAAATGGCAGTGCAGCCGGTGCGCATCCACAGCCGTTGCAACATTTCCCACATATCCTCGCGGGTAAAGGCATCCAGAGCAGCAAAAGGTTCGTCCAACAGCAGCAGCTCCGGCTGATGGATCAAAGCGCGGCACAAGGAAGCCCGCTGCCGCATTCCCCCGGAAAGCTGCCAAGGATAGGCTTTCTGAAAACCCTCCAAGCCCACGGTGGCCAGCAGCTCCAGCGCCGACTTCTCGTGCTGGGCCAGGTTTTGCTTGAAGGTACGCTTGTAAGGCTCCACCACCTCCAACGGCAGCAACACGTTCTGTAAGGTCGTGCGCCAGGGTAGCAGCACCGGGTTTTGGAAAGCCATGCCCACACTCTTCAGGGGGCCGGCGATGGGCTGCAACTGAAAGTAGAGGGTGCCGCCATGGTCAGTGTTCAGGCCGGCCATCATCTTCAAAAGAGAAGTCTTGCCACAGCCGCTCGGCCCAACAATGGAGACAAACTCCGAGTGGGCAACAGAAAAGCTGACGTCGCGGATGATCGTGACTGGGGATCCCTTGGTGGGGTACTGCAGCGAGACGTGGCGCAACTCCAGAACGGGCTTGCCCGAAACAGCGGGGGAAGATAACCCACTTTGAACCACCCTCTGCGACTCCAACATTGACTCAACTCCAATGATTTTCATAGTGGCCCAAGTGAGGGCTGATCCCCCTGATC
>NZ_JANSIB010000156.1:0-2972 GCF_047461895.1 Synechococcus sp. R55.8
AAGGCCCGGCTCTACGGCTGTCAGGTGGTGGTGGCGGATAGGTTTTATCCGTCCAGCCAACTGTGTTCACGGTGTGGCCACAAACAGAAGATGCCACTCAGCGAGCGGGTATTTCGCTGCCCGTGTTGTGGTCTGGGGATAGACCGCGACCGCAATGCAGCGCTGAACCTGGTGCGGTGGTATTTTGAGTGCTACTTAAAGCGCTCAACTACCCCAAGCTCTGGGGAAAGAGACGCCTGTGGAGATTCCTCTGGCGGGGTGGTAAGCCTGAAGCTTACTACCAGTCACGAGTCGTGGAAGCAGGAAGAAAGCAGAGACGCGACAGGCACTGAACACTCTGGAAGTGTTTGTTAGCGTTTCGTAGGTCTTTCGGAGCGGTCATCAGTACCCCGTTGAGCAGCCAGAAATTGTTAAGCTTAACGCACGGATGGCAGTATCCGGCCATGCCCCGAGTGACAACTGCTGACGAGCTGCTGACAGAATATGCCTCTGGCGAGCGCAACTTTCAAGAATCCAACCTGGTGGGGGTGGACTTGGTGCGCTCCAACTTGCAAGGGGTGAATCTGAGAGGGGCCAACCTCTCCTTTGGCAAGCTGAGTGGCATTAACCTGCAGGAAGCCGATTTGCGCGGCGCCGATCTCAGCTCGGCCAACTTGATGGGGGCCAACCTCCGCGGGGCCAATCTTTGGGAAGCCAACTTGATCGGCGCGGATCTCAGCTTTGCCGACTTGCGGGAAGCCAACTTGCACGGTGCCTACCTTTGGGAAGCCAAGCTAACCCGTGCACAACTGCAGGGATCCGATCTAAGCGGGGCAAAAATCGGCGGAGCAGTGCTGACCGGCGCTGACCTCAGCGGAGCCACCCTACCCGACGGGAGTGTGCGGGCTTGAGCCACCCCCCCAGCAGACAAGGCAGAATGGAACTGTTGCGACGGGATCCCTGATGTTGCTGCTGTTCAACCTGGTCTTGACACTGCTGCTGGCTTTGGGAGTGGCAGTCCTGGCCGGACAAAACCCCACCACCCTGACCGTACATTTCTTAATGTGGCGCTCGGTGGAGCTGCCTTTGGGATTTCTCATCGCCGCGGCTGTCGGCTTGGGCCTGTTGACGGTGGGGCTGGGCTCTCTCCTCTGGCCTGGGCGCAGCTTTTCTGCCACCGCCCGCCAATTACAGGAACGGGTGCGCCAACTGGAAATGCAGGATCAACCGCCCCAATAACGGCCAATTCCCAAAGGGATCCCTCTGCTTTCTGGCTTTGGCTCAACAGCTTCGATCCCGCCGTTGACTTGCTGGACGATTTTGTCGGTGGCCCTGAGGAAAGCGTGCCGAAATAGCTCGCCGACTGAGACTGGGCGTAAGCTGAGAAAGGATCCCTTCGCCGTCTGCTTGATCAGTGCGTATCTCCAACCGTAACCATGCCTCATTCCCAACCCACTTCCCCGGATCCCTCTCCCCAAGACCCACGGGCCCTGCGCAAAGCCCTGCGCGGATCCAGTACCTACTTCGCCAAGGGGTTTGAAGAACACAAGGATCAGGCTCAACTGGAGCTGCAAACCACCTACAAAAGCCCCCTTGTGGAGCAAATCCGTGCCCAGTCCTACCGCTATCAGCGGGGCGACATTACCATTCACCTGGCCAGGGCCTTTGGCTTTTGCTGGGGCGTGGAACGGGCGGTGGAATATGCTTATGAAGCGCGGCGACGCTTTCCGGATCGGCAACTGTGGATCACCAACGAGATCATCCACAACCCTCTGGTAAACCAGCACCTGAAGGAGATGGGGATCCGCTTTGTGGAGAAAGGCCCAGACGGCAAGAAGGACTTCTCTCAGATCCGGCCCCAAGATGTGGTGATCTGGCCTGCTTTTGGGGCAAGTGCATCGGAAATGGCGTTTTTTCGGTCGCAGGGCAATGAGATTGTCGATACCACCTGCCCCTGGGTTTCCCGCGTGTGGAACCAAGTGGACAAGCACCGCGCGGCTCAATTCACCTCTGTGATCCACGGCAAGTACAACCACGAGGAAACCGTAGCCACCAGCTCCTTTGCCGAAAAATATCTGGTGGTGCTGAACCTGGAAGAAGCGGAATGGGTCGCCCGCTACATTTTGCAAGGCGGAGATGCGGCAGAATTTCGGCGGCGCTTCGGCAAGGCCACTTCCCCCGGTTTTGATCCGGATCGCGATCTGGAGCGGATCGGCATCGCCAACCAAACCACCATGCTAGAGGGGGAGACCCGCGCCATTGCTAAGCTGTTTGAGACCACCATGCTGCGCAAATATGGCCCCCAGGAGTTGGACAATCACTTCATGAGCTTCAACACCATCTGCAATGCCACCCAAGAGCGGCAGGATGCCATGTTCGAGCTGCTGGAGCAGCCTTTGGATGTCGTGGTGGTGATCGGGGGGTTTAATTCCTCGAATACCACCCACCTGCAGGAAATTGCCCTGGCCAAGGGCTTGCCTTCCTTCCACATCGATGGCCCCGACTGCATCCAACCCAACAACCGCATCCGTCACAAGCCTCTTCACCAAGACCCGACGGTTACCGAAGGGTGGCTACCCGATGGGCCGGTGCAAATCGGCATTACCTCCGGTGCCTCTACCCCAGACCGCGTTGTTGAAGAGGTGATTCAACGCATCTTCGCTCTACGTGAAGAACCCCGGCGGATCCCTGCCTAGGGATCCCTTCCCTCTCCCTCTTGAGCGTGCTCAACACCCTTTTTCAGGTTTATCCTCCCTTGCTGGGCTGGACGCTGCTGGGGTTTGCTCTCCAGAAGGGGCTGCCCGGCGGCTGGAATCGTTGGCTGGATCCCCACGCCTTGGGGCGATTCATGTTTTGGGTGGGAGTGCCCCTCAGCATTGTTGGGTTTATGCAGGGAGTGGATCTGTCGGGTCAAATCTGGGTTGCTCCCCTGATCTGCTGGCTGTCGGTGGGGCTGGGGTTTGCCTTGACCAGCGCTTGGCTGTGGTGGCAGC
>NZ_JANSIB010000157.1:0-2880 GCF_047461895.1 Synechococcus sp. R55.8
GTCTCCGTTGGGCTGTTCCGCATCGTTGTAGATGTAAAGCGCCTCTGCCAGATCCTGCTGGATAAACTGCATGGCCTGGGTCAGCTCCGCCTGCACCTGAGTGCGCCCCGTCTCTTCCCGATCCACCCGCATGGTTTCAATGACGATCATGCCCGTGGCCAACAGAAAGATCGAGGCTACCACCAGCGACACCAAAAGCTCGATGAGGGTAAACCCCGCACTCTGGTAAACCCTGTGGCGAAAAACCTTGAACATAGGAAAACACCACCTTTTTGTGAGCCTGCAGGAGGAGCTTACCCGTCGCTTCAAAGCGAGGTAGGGCTTGGGCTGGGCAGCGGGAAGGCATTGCAGTTGTTGGTCGGGATCCCACCCCTAGCTTGAACATCGGCCAAAATGGCCCGGCAAACATCCCCCAAATTGGCGGCCAGGTTGACTTCTACAATCGAGCTGGCCATGGGAAAGAGCCACACATCGGCATTGGCCAAGTTCTGATTGGCGGAGACCGTCTCAGTGCGCAGGCCAGGAAGAGCTTGCCGAGTGTTTGGGTTAAAGGAAAAGCGATGGTAGACCCTGACTCCCATCATAAAGCTGCAGGGAACCCCTGCAATGATGGTTCTGCTACGTCGGTCGATGCATTCCCCGCCCCTATCCCGAAAGGTTTGGATGACATAGACCTCGGGGTTTCGCCCCGGCACCTGAACTTCAGCCAAACGAATGGAGTAGTTGGGGCCGGGGTTGTCCATATCAGCAGGAGGCGGGGTATTGGCCAAGGGGCTTGCTCCAATCCTGGGCAGACGAGCCAACTGAGCCGGGTTCTGGAAAGCAGCTGGGTTGGCGGCCAGTTCCAGGTCAACCAGAGTGCGAATGCGATCTACCTCGGCTCGGGCCAGTTGATTGGCCACTTCTATCCGCTCGCTCATGGCCCGTCGATAGGCGATCAAGGTAAGGGCAGGAGCAAGGGCAGCCATGGCCAAAGCCACAATGACCACCGACGCCAAGACCTCAATGAGGGTAAAGCCCCCTGTTTCTTGTTGCCGCCAAAGCCGTCCTTTGCTCATCGATCCCTCCCTTAGCCCACTCTGCTCCTACCTCGAATCTACCCCTGGCTTGGGGAGTCGATATCAGTTGAACTCATTACAGCCTCCAATCCGAGCAGCCGCCTGCAGGGGCACATCTGGCTGAGCTTGCAGCCCGCAGCGCAGCCGCCGCACATACGGATCCTGAGGATCCAACTCCCGCAAGAACTCAGTGCGGGCATTGGAGGGGAATTGGAAGCGAGCCGACACCGCGCTGGGACGACGGGCAATTTGCAGGCCCACATCGTAGCCGAAGCGGCGATTGGGCGGGAAGTAGTAGTCGTAGCCGCGCGTGAGGGCCGAGCCCGTAACCAAGTTGGGCGGCTCAAAGCTCTGCTGCAGGAAGGGGCCGGTGGCATAGGTGCTGTAGTTGAGCTGGATCATCGAGCCGCTGAAGAAGAGGTTGGTATTTCTCCACAGCTCGTTGAGGCGCAGGAAGTTGTGCATGCCGCCGGCAGTTTGGTCTAGCCGCGAGGGCAGGGTGCCGCTGATGGCAATGGCATTCACCCGCGTTTCCCTGGCCGGCTGCAGCTGCCGGTTTTGGCTGCCATCGTCGTTGCGGCGGCGCTGGTTCACATCGGTTGAAGCCAGCTCTTGGAAGCGGGGAATGGGAATGGGTCGACGGGTCACCTCATCCAGGATTACCCCCAGCACCGGGTTTTCGCCGGCAAAGCCAGTGGGAGCCTTGTTCAGGTCCAGGGTGAACGGCTCCACATCCACCCAAGCAAAAGCGGCGGTGTCGCTGGGGAAATCGCTGTCGGTCATTGTGGAACCGTTGCGATCAATCTGGATTTGAACCCTCTTGGTGCCCGAGTCGGAGCCCACCCTGACGTAGAAGCACAGGCCATTGCGGATATCTTCGCTCCCCTTGGTGTCAATGTAGTAACCGCCAAGATAGTTGGAGCTTGGGGAGTAGTTCTGAGTGTCACCTTTGTTTACCCAAGCATAGGGGTTCAACGCCATCTGGGGCTGAACCAGCAGTTTATTGGGATTGGCAGGATCCTTCTCCGCAAACAGCGGATCCCGATCCAGTACAACATCCCAAGGCTCGTTGGAGTCGCGAACGCGGTTGTCGTTTTCGTCCCAGAAGTTCAGTTGGCCGTCTCCGTTCCAGTCTTTGATGCGCAACGTGCTGGGGCGGCTGTCACCGGTGTAGGCGGTGTACTTGAAGCGGTCGTTGAAGTTGGGGCGAAACACTCCGGGCACCCAGAAGCCGCCTTTGGAATCTGGGCCTTCCTCCTCCGAGGGGCAGCCCACCGTCAGATCTTCCCTAAGTAATTTGCGCCTCAGCGCTCGGGCCCAGAGGTCGGTTCCCTTTGTAAACGAGCCTGCTAGAGCCTCTCCCTTGATAGCCGGGCGGATGCCGGGCTCGCGGTTGGGTTGAGAAACGATCTCGGAGAGAACGCCACCTCTCACCAAGCCCTCACGGGCAGCATAGGCCGGCTCGCCAAACATCCAATTGAAGGCCGCCTGCAGAGCCTCGGCAGGGTTGGGCCACTTGGGTGGCTTGGGCACCCCGGCTTTCACCTCCAGCACCGGGGAAAGCTGCGGCTGCAGAGCAATGGTTACGCCCTCGGCAGGAGCCGCAGCCACCGTATTCACGCTGATGGTCTCCGGCTCCGGATCGGCCTCGACTGCCTGAATGGGGCGCAGCTCCACCGTGTTGGGCTTGGCTGCCATCCACTCGCCCAAGGGGCTCTTGGAAGGAGTTTCTGGGGCAAAAGTGCTGGGCCCGCAGGGACGCCCTTGACAGGTCAAACTTTTTGTCCCCGTTGTGGTGGGCGAGCAGGTGGGGCTGCTGGTG
>NZ_JANSIB010000158.1:0-2499 GCF_047461895.1 Synechococcus sp. R55.8
GCTGCTTTGGGTTTGGCCGTTGGAGATCCGGTCGAGATCCGAGAGCTTCAGCCCGTAGCCCCTTGATTTCTACCTCCCCTCTCCCTGAGGGAGAGGGGCCGGGGGTGAGGGAAGACAGGCTCGCAGATGATCTTTTGAAGAATCTTTGCGATGATTTTTGAGGGTTGCTAACTAAGCCTACAGAAGAGGCGACGACAAGCCCAAGAGCAGTTTGGCCACCGCAAGCGAGTCTATGGATGTCAGCAGCGTAAGTCATTGGATAGGGGTGGGGGCTGTCGCCCTAGCCTCCATCCTTTGGGCTGAGATCGTGCGGGATGTGCGCCATTGGCTGGCCCACCGGTGGCCCTGGCTGATGCCCAAACACATCCTGCACCACCGCCTGTTCCGCCCCGACCTTAGCGTGGTGGATGCACAGCTGTACCGAGAATCCCAGTGGCACCACGACGTTCCCGAAGCGGCGACGATGATCCTGGCCGGGATCCCTTGGGTGGTGGTATTGGGCCAGGGATCCCTGCTGTACGGCCTGGCGGCAGCGGTGGGGGTGGTCTACTCGGCCAGTTTCTGGGTGGCTGGTATGCTGCGGGGTTGGGGGCTGGCCCTGCAGACGGATATCACCCACCAGCCGGGGCCTTTCCCCGTTCCTCCCAGCCAATGGCATGTCAACCGCGCCTACCACTGGCGGCACCACTTCGACGATACCAACGCCTATTTTTGCGGCACCCTGACTCTCGTAGATCGGCTCATGGGCACCAGTCTCTCCTTGAAAGGCAAGCGAGTAGCCGTCACCGGCGCCTCCGGCACCCTGGGCCGGGCCTTGCTCAAGCATTTTCACCAGCAGGGGGCCAAAGTCATCGCCCTCAGCTCCCATTCGGATTCGGTTCACATCGAAGTGGACGGCCAGATCCAGCCGGTGGAGACCGTTCGCTGGCAGGTGGGGCAAGAGGGATCCCTGGCTGAGCTGCTGGAGCGGGTGGATATCTTGGTGCTCAACCACGGCCTGAACGTCCACAGGCAACGGGATCCCGAGTCTGTCCGCCAGTCCTATGCCGTCAACACTTTCTCCAGTTGGCGCCTAATGGAGCTGTTCTTCCAGACGGTGCGCGGCAACCCTGAGATGGCCACCAAAGAGGTGTGGGTGAACACCTCAGAGGCTGAGGCTAGCCCTGCTTTCAGTCCCCTCTATGAACTCTCGAAGCGGGCTTTGGGAGACCTGGTTACCCTGCGCCGTCTGGATGCCCCCTGTGTGGTGCGCAAGCTCATCCTCGGCCCCTTCAAGAGCCAGCTCAATCCCATTGGGGTTATGTCGGGAGATTGGGTGGCCGCTCAGATCTTGGCCCAGGCCAAACGAGACTGCCGCAACATCATCGTCACCATCAACCCCCTGACCTACTTGCTTTTCCCGCTCAAAGAGCTGGCTGTGAGCACTTATTTCCGCTTGTTTAGCCGTCGGTCTCCCCAGCCAGGGATCCCTGCCCCCAACCCAGATCCTGCAGGTGGGGCCGAGTCCGGTGATTTGCCTTTGGTTTAGTTAAAAGAAGGAACTAGATCCCAACCCGTTCCATAGCTCTATGGCATTGGGCGCAAAAGTGGAGTAAGACAAGAGCAGGTTCCTTGGCGTGCCAATACGAACTTTTGGGGAGCGAGAGCGCCCCTTGGCTTGGCGGAACACAGCAGCTCGATCCCCGGTGAGCGTTGGGTGTGAGGAGTAGGAGTGAGCGTGAACATGGTGCGACAGTGGGTGAGCGCAGTACTCTGCGTGGTGGGTGGATCGTTGATGTCGGGGCTTTTGTCCGGCTGTGCCATCCCGATGCCTTCGGCATCTGCGGGAGTTTCTGAAGTCCAAGTGCGCTTGGTGCATGTGGCCCCCAATGCCCCTCGGATCGACTTGGAAGTGGGAGGGGTGAGAGCTGCTCGGGGCATAGCCTATGGCTCGGTGAGCGAGTACGTGCGCATACCGGCGGGCGAGTACGACATTGTTTTGTTTTCAACGCCTGAGAACCCTGGCCAGCCTGCGAGTTCTTTGGTTGCGGCCAGAACCGTAGCCAATCTCAGGGGCGGGGGAGTATTCTCGGTGGTTGCTGCCAACGAGCCGAATCGCATGACGGCCCTGGTGCTGGAAGACAACATCCATCCGCCCTTTGATCAAGCCCTGGTGCGGTTTGTCCACGCTGCCCCTGATGCGCCGGCCCTGCAATGGCAAGGGGAGCAAGGGCGGGTACTGCTGCCCCAGTTGGCGTTTGGACAAGTATCCACCTTTCAAGCTATGCGCCCCGGCTTTACCCAAATTCAAGTGGCCATAGCCCCTTCAGCCTCCGCGCCAGGTGTGCAGTCGGCTCCCAGCCGGAGCATTCCCCTGCAGCGGTTTGACCTGCAGCTGGAGGCGGGGAAGGTCTATACCCTCTATGTAGCGGGATTGTTGCGCAGCAATCCGGCCATAAGCCTGGTGCTGGCAGAGGAAACTCGAGCTCGCAGGCTCCTATAGCCAAGGTGTTTCGGTCT
>NZ_JANSIB010000159.1:0-2477 GCF_047461895.1 Synechococcus sp. R55.8
GGCGCGAAAGTGCTCCGCACCGCTGGCGCGAAAGTGCTCCGCACCGCTGGCGCGATCGACAGCAATAGAGTCAGCCACCTCATTCGCAGGAGTTCCGAACTGGCGAGCCCACTCGATTGAATGCGAACCGTAGGCTCTCAGAAGAATTGAACTGGCAAAAAAAGTTAAAGCACTTGCGAAAACTACCCTGCCCACCCTTTTTTTCATATCCTTCAAGTCCCCCCTTGCCGACTAGGGCAGCACCGCCTAGAGCCTAGCATGGGGCAGCTTTCTGCTGGCTACTGGGGTGTTGAGCTGCCGCAGAGGGATCCCGCCCTGGCAAAGCCTCAGCCTAACGAGCGTATTTGAGTACCAAGACATCTTTCATGCCCGCAAGGACTCCGTCCCGCTACCGCGAACAGCTTGCCGCCACTGACCACATTTAACAATTGCATCCCCCGGCAAATGCCCAAAACAGGGATCCCCTGGGCCAGCACGGCCTGAGCCAAGGCCACCTCAAATCGATCCCGCTCCGCGTTCACATAGCGCACCTGGGGATGTTGCGGATCCTCTCCAAAGGACTCCGTCCCGCTACCGCGAAAGGTGCTGGGGCAGAGGTCGCCGCCACCGGTCAACACCAGGCCATCCACCCAAGACAGCAAAACCTGGGGCTCGCTTTCGCCTGGGGGAAAAAGAACAGGGATCCCTCCGGCAGCACGAATGGCATCCACATAGCGGCCTGGCGCTACAAAGTCTCCCTCGTCATTGCGGTTGCGGGTGGTAACGCCGATGAGCGGTCGATTTGAAAAAGGGGATGTCCGATTCATCCTTCTACGATAGCCTCATTTCCCAATGTTGATGGTGCTATGCCTACGGCAGAGGAACCGCACCACTCTCCTGAGCAGAAAAATCCAAAGTTTTCCCCCGCGATAGGAGTTAAATCTCGTTGTTGCGCAACGCTAACGCAAAGGGATCCCAGAAATCGCCGAAGCCATTAACCTTTCCCAAGGAAGTAGCGGCGGCTGATCCCTTGGGCCAGCAAGACGAACAACACCAGGGATCCCTGAATCACACCGGCCAAAGAAGACTCCAATTGCAAAGAGAGAGGCAGTTGCAAGCTGCCGATGTTAAGACTGCTGAAGAAAAAGGCAATCGGCAAAATCAGCAGGGGGTTAAAGCCTGCCAGCATCACCACCAACAAGGCCAGAAAGCCCAAATTGCTGGAGATATTGGGGATGAGGCGATGGAACAGAGCCAACACCTGCAAGGCGCCCGCCAGCCCTGCTAAGCCCCCACAGCAGGCAAATGCCATGAGCAACCTGCGGGTAGCCGGGATCCCCAGCCGGAAAGCGGCTACAGGGTTTTTCCCCACCGCCCGCAACTGCAGGCCAAAGCGGGTGTTGCGCACCACCAGCACTGTCAGGGCCAAAGCCAACAGGGCCAGCAGCAACGCCACCGGACTGGCCTCTGACCGCCCCCAGGTGGGCAGCCACAAACGGGGATCCAACACTTCCGTCCCGCTCATGGAAGCCACCCCCGGCCTTTTCCAAGGGCCGAAGATCAGGTAGAGCACCCAACCTTGGGCAACAAAATTCAGCCCCAGCCCAGCGAAGATCTCGTTGACCCGCCCCCACACATTCAGGATCCCGGCCAACAGGCCCCAGCCCGCCCCGCCCAGGATCCCGGCCAAAAGCGCCAAGGTAATGGCCAGTGGCGGCGGCAACCATCCCGCTTCCAGACGCACCAGAAACGTGGCCGCAATTGCCCCGACCACCATTTGCCCTTCGATGCCCAAGTTGTAGAGACCGGCAACAAACGTAAACACCAGCCCACAGCAGCAGAGGACAAGGGGAGCCAGCGTTGCCAAAACCCGGCCAAACTGAGCTTCAGTGCCAAAGGCCCCCTGCCACATGCTGGCCGCCACCTGGAGAGGGGAAGCCCCCGCCAGCAGGATCACCCCCGCCACAAATAGCAGCGCTGCCAGCCAAGCCAATCCCTGGATTACCCAGGTACGCTCTAGAGACACCCACGACCGGCCCGATTCCGCTATTCCCGCCATGCTTTAACACTTCCTAGGATTCTTAAACTTAAGATTTTTAAACTCAAAGAGGCTCCCCGCTGCCCTGCTCCAAGAGGGGATCCAAACGGCGCACCAGTTGCCAGCCCTCCACCGCCGCTAGAGGTTGTAACCCCAAATCCCGGATCTCCACCTGTTCTGCCTGCACCGGAGAAACCCAAAGGTAGTCTCCATATTCCCCTCGTTGCAGAGCCTGATCATCCACCCATCTCCCCGGATGGGGGGTATAAAAAGCGATGGCCTGAGCCTGACAGACATCCGGCAAGCCGCTGCGGCCAATATCCACCACCGTCTCCCCAGCCTCTGTCGAGGACTCCGTCCGAATAGCGCGAACGGACGGGGGCAGCATTTGGTTCCAATCCATTTGGGCAAAAGCAGGGCTGAAGTTGCCGAAATCAGGCCGCAAGACGATGGTGATCAT
>NZ_JANSIB010000160.1:0-2052 GCF_047461895.1 Synechococcus sp. R55.8
ATTATACATTATTTTCAGTATAGTTGAGCTTATTATTGACTAGAGTCATGCTCTGTTCCGCTGACGGGAATGGCGCGACAGGCCAAAGCTCGCGACAGTTTCCCTGGCCACAGCCTGCTCGGTTTACCAAGGTTAAGATTAGATTAAAAAGGAAGAGGCGGGGGTAACCTCAAGCTATTCTGGATAACCTATGTGAAAAGAGTCTGCTGCTCTCTTGGTTCTCGTTTTGGGTAGAGGAGACTGGCTGTGGACGCTGTTGCTGCTGAGCTGAAAACCGATCGCGTCAGCGGGACGGAGTCCTTTCGCGTCAGCGGGACGGAGTCCTTGCACTTGACCTTGCCCTCATCTGCGCCCTTGCCAACCGTGGCCGCCTGGGCCCACCAGCTGTTGAGCCAGCAATGGCAGCGGCTGCAGAAACACGTAAAGCGAGTTCTGACCCAGCATCCAGAAGCGGCAGAGTCTCTGCACCAAATCCGGGTGACCCTGCGCCGTATTGGCACCTGGGTGCAGGTATTTCAGGGATCCGTCCGGCTGCCCAAGCCTCTCAAGCCCAAACGCCTGCAAAAGCTGGCCAGTGCTTTGGGCAAGCAGCGGGATCTGGACGTGCTGCTGGAAATCCTGCAGGAACCTTGCTGGGAAGGGATCCCGGCAGCCCAGCAGGCAGAACTGGAGAAGCTAAAACAAGATCTGCAGCAACGTCGAACCCAAGCCGAGAAACGCTCCCGCCGCATTCTTGAAGATGCTGACTTCCTGGCGTTTCAAGCTGCCTGCGAGCAGTGGCTGGCTCACCCCCGCTATAAGCCCCAGGCGGAGCTGCCTTTGCCGGAAAGCTTGCCCCACTTGCTGACTCCCCTGCTGGCCCAGTGGCTGCTGCAGCCAGGCTGGCGGATCCCTGCTTTCCCCGCAACGGAAGCCCAGGCTGAGCAACTGCACGAGCTGCGCAAGGCCACCAAACGGCTGCGCTATCAGGTGGAGTTTTTTGCGCCCTTTTACGGGGAAACCATGCAAGATTGGATAGCAACCCTGAAGTGCTTGCAGGATCAACTGGGCCGCTTTAACGATTTGCAGGTTTTGCAAGGCGAGCTGCCTGCAGACTCAGACCTACAAACCCTTCTCCAGGAACAACAAAAACTAGCCCTCCAGGAGTGGCCTGAGCACCAACAGCGCTGCCTGGCCTCTGCCGAGCAGCACCGGCTTTACTCTAATCTTTTCTCTGTTTCCAATTTCTTTCCAACTGGGGATCCCTAGGTTTCCAATTCTATAGATCCCCCCGAAGGAAAAACCCCGCCTTATTGGCGGGGGATTTTTTGTGGCTATAGGGTTTCCAATTTCTAGGGATCCCCCCGAAGGGGGAACATAGTGAGCAATGTTGAACTTCTCGCGGTCTTCGTGTTTCCAATTTCTAGGGATCCCCCCGAAGGGGGAACTTTTCACCGGAAAGCCTAGGCAGTACCGTGCTGACTGTCAGTTTCCAATTTCTAGGGATCCCCCCGAAGGGGGAACTTTTCACCGGAAAGCCTAGGCAGTACCGTGCTGACTGTCAGTTTCCAATTTCTAGGGATCCCCCCGAAGGGGGAACTCGACCAGGAGAAGATTTACACAGACAAACGAGAACCTCATTGTTTCCAATTTCTAGGGATCCCCCCGAAGGGGGAACACTTCGATTCAGAGGGCTAAAGTAGAGTTGGCAGATGCTTGTTTCCAATTTCTAGGGATCCCCCCGAAGGGGGAACGCTAATTATGTATTGGCGAAGTACAGACTTCAGCAAGAAACGTTTCCAATTTCTAGGGATCCCCCCGAAGGGGGAACTGCACATATGTATACCTCCCTGCGAAAAGGGAAGGAGTGTTTCCAATTTCTAGGGATCCCCCCGAAGGGGGAACCTGGTCAAGATCGTGGCTAGTGTAAGCAGCCTAGACGCTGTTTCCAATTTCTAGGGATCCCCCCGAAGGGGGAACACACTACGTAATCGTTTTCTTGCTCAACCAAGTACCATTGTTTCCAATTTCTAGGGATCCCCCCGAAGGGGGAACACACTACGTAATCGTTTT
>NZ_JANSIB010000160.1:2152-2450 GCF_047461895.1 Synechococcus sp. R55.8
TGCTCAACCAAGTACCATTGTTTCCAATTTCTAGGGATCCCCCCGAAGGGGGAACGACGACTATACTGTGGATAGCTTGGACTATACACAGGAAGTTTCCAATTTCTAGGGATCCCCCCGAAGGGGGAACAATGGGGCCACCAATTGTAAAAGTCCTTCTGCACTTGGGAGTTTCCAATTTCTAGGGATCCCCCCGAAGGGGGAACGCGCTGCATGTGCAGGATGAAACTTTTTACATTGTCGAGTTTCCAATTTCTAGGGATCCCCCCGAAGGGGGAACTCCACCCCTATTAAACCC
>NZ_JANSIB010000161.1:0-2426 GCF_047461895.1 Synechococcus sp. R55.8
CGCTGCATAGTTGAACAGTGATGTTCAGCAGTGTTCAGCGTAAATGTATCAGGTAGGTATTGTGGGCATAGCTGCTCCGAATGGCAGAGCAACAGCCCGAAGATTCTGAGCTCTCCTCTCCACTCTTGGCTGGTCACCCCCCAGAGCCGAGCTGCCGGGAAAGGGTTGAGCTGCTCTCTTGGGATTTCTCCCTTGTTTATGATGATCTCGTGTGGGTTTCCAAACGCGGGCTGCCCAGCTTTTCAGGGAAACGTAAGGGATCCCACTGTGGGGTTTGGAGTTCCCTATGGCGGATGAGTTGCCGTTTACTCTAGATCAGCTCCTCATCGTGCGGGCAATTGCCCAGCAGGGTAGTTTTCGCCGTGCTGCCGATAGCCTGTTTGTCTCCCAGCCTGCCGTCAGCTTGCAAGTACAGAACCTGGAGCGACAGTTGGGAGTGGTGCTGTTCGACCGCAGTGGGCGCAAGGTGGAGCTGACGGATGCCGGGAAAGTGCTGCTGCAGTACAGCGAGCGCATCCTCAAGCTGTGCCGTGAAACCATCGAGGCGCTGGCGGATTTGCAAGAAATGGAGCGGGGGCATCTGGTTTTGGGGGCCAGCCAAACGGTGGGCACCTATGTAATGCCTTCTTTGATCGCCCAATATCACCGCCGCTATCCACAAATTTCCGTACAGCTCTTGGTGCAATCCACGCGGCGAATTGCCCAGAAGTTGGTGGACGGCCAGTTGGACGTGGCCATTGTTGGCGGGGAGATCCCCTTTGAGCTGCAGCGGCACTTGAAGGTGATGGCTCTGGCGGAAGATGAATATGTGTTGGTCGGTGCTCCCGGGTGTGCCATCGACTCTCCGGCTCTTGTGGATCTGCTGGCTTTGCCCTTCATCACCTTGGATCCCCAGTCTTCCACTCGGCAAACCATCGATCGGGTGCTGAACCGCCACGGCATTAACCCGGCCCAATTGAACGTGCGGCTGGAACTCAGCTCGATTGAGGCGATCAAAAATGCCGTCCAGGCGGGTTTGGGGGTGGCCTTTCTGTCCATGGTGGCAGTGGGATCCGATGTGGAACAGGGGCGGTTCCGGAAGCTGGCGGTGGAAGGGCTACAGATACGGCGTACCCTCTGGCTGGCTTTTAACCCGGAGCGCTATCAATCGCAGGCAGCCACCCGCTTCCTCCAAGGGCTGCTGACCCGCCAAGACTGGCTGAAAACTCCCCCGCCCCATTTGCAGTTGATCGGCTAAGTTGCGATGCGTTACGGCCTTTTCCGAGTTGATGGGATCCCAGGTAGATTCCGGTGGATTGAGCAGGATCCCTGTTCAAAGAGATACGAGAGATATTTCCGTATAGGTGCATTCGCTGTAGCCAATGCTGCTCCGGAAGAAACTGCATCTGCTGAATCTGTCTGTGTCTACTGACCCCAAGCCGATGACCAGGCAAACGCTGTTGGAACGACTCCCCCTGGCCCAGCGCTTGGCGGAGTTACAGGCCCGCGTTCAAGGGATCCCGCTGCACAGGGTGGAATTGAAAGGGCTGAGCATCGCAGGGGCAGAGTCCTGTTGGGCTGCCTATCGAGAGTGGGGAAAAGGGATCCCACTGCTGTTTCTGCATGGCTTTATGGCCACTCATGCCAACTGGTGGCCGCTGATGCAAGGGTTGGGAGACGAATATCGCTGCATTGCCTTGGATTTACTGGGGTTCGGGCAGTCCGGCCAACCGGCCTTGCACTACGACATCGCTGCAGAAGTGGAGTTTGTGCGCGGATTTGTCCAAAGGCTGGGCCTACCTGCTCCGGTTTTGGTGGGCCATTCCTTTGGGGGATGGGTGGCAGCGGCCTATGCAGTACGGTATCCGCTGCGGGGGTTGGTTTTGTTGGCTCCTGCCGGGATCCGCGACGACAGCTTTGTGAGACGCTACAACCATTTGCGGCCCTTGCTCTGGGAAAGCGCTTGGGTGGATTGGCTGTTGCGGGCGATCGCTCCGCTGGCCCGCTGGTGGCATTGGGAAGACAAGCTGGCCCAGCTCTTGTGGTTGCGGGGATCCCTGCGTCAGCAGCCGGTCGCTCGGCAATTTCTTCGACAACGTCTGCGCCCGCAAGCTGCCGTCGATACGGTTGAACGTTATCTCCAACACATTCAGGCCCCCACCCTGGTGATCGCCGCCGAACAGGACGACACCATTCCCCTCTGGCACTGCCAAACCTATGCCGAAGGGATCCCTGGGGCTCAGCTCAAGATCCTGGCCGGGGCCGGCCACGCCATCCCTGCCTTGCATGGGGAACAGGTGCTGCCCCTGATCCGGGAATTTCTCGACACAGCCCTTTCCGCACAATGCGGGCTTTGAGCTGGGGCTGTAGCGTATGGCCGAGAGAGGAATGCCGCTTGCCAGATGGCGATGCCCGATAGGCGACGGAGCGCCGCCCAAGGGGAACGC
>NZ_JANSIB010000162.1:0-2409 GCF_047461895.1 Synechococcus sp. R55.8
AGCGCCGGACATCCCCATTCTCCTTCAGACGGGAGGGATCCCTCCCCTGAGGGACAGGGATCCATTGGCGACGGCGGGACAGAGTCCTCCGCTGCTGCAGCAGAAGGGGAATCGGCGCCCGGTCGTGTCAGCAGTGGGGAACTGTCTGCGATCCCGGCTGCCCCGCCAGGGTTTAAGTCGGGGTTTGTGGGGCTGATCGGGCGGCCCAATGTGGGCAAGTCCACCCTACTCAACGCCCTGGTGGGACAAAAGATTGCCATCACCTCTCCCGTGGCCCAGACCACCCGCAACCGCCTGCAGGGGATCCTCTCCCTACCCCAAGCCCAGATCATCTGGGTGGATACCCCTGGCATCCACAAACCCCACCACCGCCTGGGGGAAATCTTGGTACACAACGCCCAGGCAGCCATTGCCGCTGTGGACGTGATCCTCTTCGTGGTGGATGGATCGGTGCCGGCAGGACGCGGGGATGCTTTTATTGCCGAGCGGATCCCTGCTGCTTCCCCCTGCCTGATCGTCTGCAACAAAGCGGATCTGCTTCCTCGGGATGCTGCCGTGCGCCAAGCTCACCAGGAGAGCTACCAAGCCCTGCGCCCCGGCGCTCCTGTCGTTTGGGTGTCTGCCTTGGATCCCAGCAGTTTGACACCCCTGATCCAAGCCACCATCGATCTGCTGCCCACCGGCCCCTACTACTACCCGCCGGATCTGGTGACGGATCAGCCGGAGCGGTTCATCATGGCGGAGCTGATCCGAGAACAGGTGCTGCTGCAGACCCGCGAGGAAGTGCCCCATTCCGTGGCCGTGACCATCGACCAGGTGGAAGAAACCCCCAACGTCACCCGCATCTTGGCCACCCTCTATGTAGAGCGGGACTCGCAAAAGGGGATCCTCATTGGCAAAGGGGGGGAAAGGCTCAAGCAGATCGGCCAGGCAGCCCGCCTGCAGATTCAAAAGCTGATCCTGGGCAAGGTGTACCTGGAGCTGTTTGTCAAGGTGCGGCCCCACTGGCGGCGCTCTGAGCACCTTCTGCGCGACTTGGGCTATAGCGCTACGTCCCCCTAGCGGGAATAAGCCATTTGCGTCAGCAGGACGGAGTTCTTATGCCCCCCTCTCCCCTTGTGGGTAGGAGACTGGGGTATTTGCGCGAGCAGCACAGCGTGCTTGGGGGGAATGCTTCAAAAATGCCTTAAAAATGCCTTGGATCTGCTTGGAATAGATGCCGGATGGGATCCCTGCGTTAGCTTGGATAGCAAAGCCTTTGGAGTCCCACAGCAGTTTTTCTTATCGCTGCTTTGCCCCATGACCGCTTTCTATCCCGCTACGGTTCAACCCGGCGCCCGCACCCTGCCGGGCCACTACTACGTCTCCTCCAGCCGTTTTGAGGCGGAGATCGAGCGGATTTTTTATCGGCAGTGGTTCTGCGTGGGGCGCAGTGCCGATCTGGCCCAACCCGGAGACTTTTTGCAGGTGCAGGTGCTCAGAGAAAGCCTGATCCTGGTACGGGATCCCAAGGGGCAAGCCCATGCCTTCTTCAACCACTGTCGCCATCGAGGAACCCGACTCTGCAGTGAGCCCCAAGGCCATTTTGCCGATGGGATCCCTTGCCCCTACCACGCCTGGCGCTATGGGCTGGATGGACAATTGTTGGCGGCTCCCCAGATGCACGAGGTGGAAGACTTTCGCCGTGAAGATTATCCCCTCCACTCCGCTGCCTTGGCAGAATGGGAAGGCTTCGTCTGGGTCAACCTCAGCCGCAATCCTCAGCCCTTCGATGAGGTTTTTGCCCCATTGCAAGGTCGTTTCCGAGAGTGGAACCTGTCCGCTCTGCGGCGAGGCCATCGTATTGAATACCACGTTCAAGCCAATTGGAAATTGCTGTTTGAAAACTACTCTGAGTGCTACCACTGCCCGCTCATTCACCCAGAATTGGCCCGCCTTTCGCCGGCTCGCAGTGGTCGCAACGACTTGATGGAAGGCCCCTTTTTGGGCGGCTACATGTTGCTCAATCCAGATGTGACCAGCCTAAACATGAGTGGCCAACGCAGCTTGCCCCTGATCTCCACCGTGCGAGGCGAGAACCAACGGCGGGCCTACTACTACACCCTTATGCCCAATCTATTCTTGAGCCTGCAGCCGGACTATGTCATGACCCACACTCTGTGGCCCCAGGGATCCGACCGGACGCGGGTTGTCTGCGATTGGCTGTTTGAGCCGGAGACCTTGGCGCTGGATGGTTTTGATCCCAGCGAGGTGGTGGAATTGTGGGATCGCACCAATCGACAGGATTGGCACCTGTGCGAGCTCACCCAGCAAGGGGTGGGATCCCGTGCCTATGAAGCAGGGCCTCTTTCCCATGCAGAAGGGTTGCTGCAAGCCTTTGGGCGGGAATACCGCCGGCAGATGCAGGAG
>NZ_JANSIB010000163.1:0-2370 GCF_047461895.1 Synechococcus sp. R55.8
AGGATGTCAACCCCAATGCAGCTACAGGAAATTGCCCAAAAATTGGGGTGTGCCTACGAGGGGGATCCCACCCTGGAAATTCACAGCGTGGCCAGCCTGGCGGAGGCTCGCCCAGGGGAGCTGAGCTTTCTCAGCGAGGCCCGCTACCTACCTCTCTTGGAGCAAACCCAGGCCAGCGCCGTCATCGTGGAGGAAGGGCTGGCTTTGCCCTGTTCCATTGCCTGCTTGCGGGGCAGGGATCCCCGTCTGCTCTTTGCCCAGGCCATTGAGCTGTTCTACCAACCCTACCGCCTGCCCGTTGGCATCCACCCCACCGCTGTGATCGATCCCAGCGTCGAGCTGGGGGAGGGGGTGGCCATCGGGCCGCACGCAGTGGTGATGGAAGGGGTGAGGATCGGCGACCACACCCAAATTCATCCCAATGTCACCATCTATCCCCACGTGCGGATTGGATCCCGGTGTCAGCTTTTCGCCAACTGCGTTATTCACGAGCGCACGGAGATTGGGGATGATTGCCTCATCCACAGCGGCGCTGTTATCGGCGACGACGGCTTTGGCCACATTCCTCTGGCAGATGGCTCCTGGCGGCGCATGCTCCAAGCGGGACGGGTGGTGCTAGAGGATAACGTAGATGTGGGCAGCAACACCACCATCGACCGGGCCGCCGTTGGCGAGACCCGTATTGGCCGCGGCACCAAGATCGACAATCTGGTGCAAATTGGCCACGGCGTGCGCACCGGATCCCACTGCCTGATCATCGCTCAGGTGGGCATTGCCGGCAGTACCCAATTGGGCCACCATGTCATTTTGGCCGGGCAATGTGGCTTGGCCGGGCATCTTCACATCGGCGATGGCGTGCGTGTGGCCGCCCAAACAGGCGTCACCAGCGATATCCCCGCCGGTCAAACGGTGGCAGGCTACCCCCATCAACCCATTTCCGAATGGCGCAAGAGCATGGCCGTCCAGCGGCACTTGCCTGAGCTCCAACGCACCTTGCGCAAGCTGGAAGCTCGTGTGGCCAAGCTGGAACAGAACGAGGAATCATGAGAGACGGCAAAAGACGTGGATCCCCATAAGTCCCCCGCCTTGTCCTGTCGGCCCTAGCTCTGCTCCAGCAACGACCGCAAAGTGTTCAGGTACTCGTTGATGTTGCGCCGGTTGCCGCCGAAATCATATTCCCCAACACGGCCTTCGGAAGTAATGTGTAGACGAGTATGGCCAGGATCCCCTTCTATTGGCGACAGCGAAACCGTTAGATCGTCCACGAACTTAAAAAAGTTGGTGCGGGAGATCCCCTTCACTTCCATCGCCTCAGCATCCACAGAGACCAGTTCCCCCCGCTTCCAAACTTGAAAGGCTTGCTCAGCCGCTTTTAACACCTGGTCTGGGCTAGCTGCAATCACAACTTCCTGTTCTGCGCGATTGTAGGGGGATCCACCCAGGGTGGCCGCTTGTAAGGTGGGGATCCCGCTTGCCAAGCCGAAAAGCAGCACCGCTATCACCACCAAAAGTTTCCAGAAAGACATGCGGACAAAAGGAGAAGTTTACATCTCTTATTATGCCTTTCAGTTAGTAGAACGCTCCTGTTATCACCCTGTCAGCCTGAAGCAGAGCACCTGCCGGCGGTTCTATCGATGGGTTAGCCTACAGCTAATTCACTTGCCCCGAGTGCAAAAATGCTGGCCCAAGAAAAACTCCAAGAGAAAGCCGAGGAAAAGATTACTCCCCTCACCCGCCAGCAACTGGCGGAGCTCATGCCCTCGGCCCAGGGGCTGCTCAGCGATGAACCCGAAATGGAACACTCCCTGCATGCCCTGCAGCTTTTGATTCTGGTCAGCTGCCTCGCCCGCCTCTGGCAAGACCGCAACGACTACTTCCTCGCCTGGAACCTCACCGTCTACTACAGCCGAGAGCAACTCAAAAATAAAGACTTCCGCGGGCCAGATCTGTTTTTGGTCAAAGGGGTAGAAAACCGCCCCCGCCCTTCTTGGGTGGTGTGGGAAGAAGGTGGCAAATACCCGGACTTGATCATCGAGCTGCTTTCGGAATCGACTGCCAAAGTGGATCGGGGTGAGAAGCGGGAGCTTTACGAAAGGATTTTCAGGACACCGGAGTACTTTTACTATTCTCCGGAGACGCAGGAGTTTATGGGTTTGCGACTGAGGGGGGAGAAGTACGAGGAGATTGAGCCAACGGAGCAGGGCTGGCGCTGGAGCGAGATGCTGGAGCTGTATCTGGGGATCCATAACCAACAACTGCGCTACTTTTTCCCCAATGGGGAGCTGGTGCCTACTCCTGAAGAAGCTGAGAGAATCGAGCGCCAACGTGCTGAGCAAGAGCGACAGCGAGCAGAGCGCCTGGCCCAGAAGC
>NZ_JANSIB010000164.1:0-2267 GCF_047461895.1 Synechococcus sp. R55.8
ATCCTTGTTCCTCGATTCAAGTGCGCCAACGGGTGGAAGGGGGCCACCCTCCGCCGGTACTCTCAGTTGCCCCGATCACAAGGACTTTGTCCCGCTGTCGCGAACGGTTAGGATCGCAACGCTGACTCAAACCTACACTGCACCCCCATGTTGCCATGCAGCGCCAACGCGAACACAGAGCATCGCTGGCTCTGGCGTGACCAGCCCATTCGCTACCAACAGTCGGGATCCGCAGGCCCAGCCGTGTTGCTCATCCATGGCTTCGGGGCCAGCAGCGACCATTGGCGGAAAAATTTGCCGGAGCTGGGGCAGCACTGTCAGGTGTATGCGATTGATTTGTTGGGGTTTGGGGGATCCGCCAAGCCCCTGCCGGGATCCCCTTTGCCCTACACCTTTGAGACCTGGGGATCCCTGGTGGCCGATTTTGTGCGGGAGGTGATGGGCCAGCCGGCCTACCTGGTGGGCAACTCGATTGGGGGCATCGTGGCTTTGCAGGCGGCGGTTCTGGATCCAGCCCAGGTTTTAGGGGTAGCGATGTTGGATCCCTCGCTGCGGCTATTGCACGAGCGGAAACGGGGCCAGGTCTCCTGGCTGCGCCGCCAGTTTACCCCTTTGCTGCAATCCCTGCTGGGGTGGCCCCCCTTTGGTCGTTTCTTCTTTGCTCAGGTGGCCCAGGCTAGGGCCATTCGCAATATCCTCCTCCAAGCCTACGGGCGCAAAGAAGCGGTTACCGAGGAACTGATCCAGCTTTTGCTCAAACCCGCTTTGGAGCCGGGGGCGGCAGAGGTCTTTTTGGCCTTTGTGCGCTATTCTCAGGGGCCTTTGGCTGAAGATCTCTTGCCTCAGCTCACCTGTCCCGTCTTGATCTTGTGGGGGGAAGCGGATCCCTGGGAACCCATTGCTCTGGGGCGGGCCCTGGCAGAGTTTCCTTGCGTGGTGGGGTTCATCCCATTGCCGGGGGTCGGCCATTGCCCCCAGGATGAAGCCCCCGAGCTGGTCAACCCGCTGCTGTTGGACTGGATCCGGGATCCCACCCGAAAACCTGAGAAAGGACTCCATTCTCTCCCCCCAGAAGAGGGGAGCTAGGAAGCGGCGCAGCAAGAGCTTCCCTGGGCTCAAGGATGGCGCGGGCTGCCCTTGGAATTCTCATAATCTACGCCCGACCAAGGTGCTCCAGTTGATCCAGGTTGGGGCCCCTCAGCCGGAATGCCTGGCCAAACCCCTGGATGAAGCTACCAGTTTTGGGGACGATCTGACAGAAGTGAAAATCCGCCAAACTTAGGATCATCTCGGCAATCTCGTACTTGGCGCGATAAAGGGCCTCAAACCCCTGCGCTTGCGCCTCTTCGCGGCTGAGAAACTGGGCTTCTCCGCTCACCATCACCCGCGACAGGGCATGGTTACTGCGGGGATCCCCTGGCGTAGGCGGCTCGTGGATGAGTAGCGCGGCCCGGGGATCCGCCCGCAAAGCCTGGGTGTGGGCAGAAAGATCGCTGATGACAATGGCAAAGCGCAAGGGATCCCGCTGCACCACAAAAGGCACCAACGACACCGCCGGGGATCCCTGCTCCAGCACCGCCAAGCTGGCCACCGGCTGGCCATCCAGCAGCATATTTAACTGTTCCAGCACCGACATGGTTGTCCTCCAGTCCCCTTGCTATTATCAGCTCCCCTGTACTGGGACAAGAGCCACAACCCTGCTTACAGGCTGTTCCTGGCCTGGTTGAACTCTGCCCGGCAGCTCGGAACATTGGGCGTCAACAACGTTGTAAATAAAACTTTACAATCCTATGCAAAGCGAGCTACGCTGGGAAAGAAAGCACGAGGAGAACCCTATGACCCGATATCGCTCCGTCGTCGTCGAAGAAGGCGGTCGGCTGAACAACTACGCCATCGAGCCGGAAATGTATGTGGACAGCACCCCCCGCGTGGGCTTCACCGACTATGCAGAGCGCTTGAACGGGCGTTTGGCAATGATCGGCTTTGTTGCCCTGATCCTGTTTGAAGCTCTGTCCGGTACCACCCTGCTCGGCTGGCTGCAATCCCTGGGCCGATAAGCCAAAGAATGCTTCCTAGGAAGAGGGCTGTCTCTAATCGCCGATTGACTGTTCGCGATAGTGGGACGGAGTCCTCACTTTGCTGCACAGTTCTCTACAACCTGATGTGCAAACGCTAGGCAGTTGTGCGAGTGTGCAGAGAGCGGGTGGTTAGGTTTATGTTTCTAGACCCCAGCTACCGTTTGAAATGTACCCCAAGCTCTGGGGGAA
>NZ_JANSIB010000165.1:0-2267 GCF_047461895.1 Synechococcus sp. R55.8
TTATACATTATTTTCAGTATAGTTGAGCTTATTATTGACTAGAGTCATGCTCCCCAAGTTCTGGCTGCCCATACCTGTCTGTTGTTTGTAACCTATGAGTCAGATGTCTGCCCGGTCGGGATCTTACTGGCGCGCAACCCTGACGCGGTGGTTCCCACAGCCTCTGGATCGCTGGGTGGCCGGGATCACCCTCTGCAACCTGGCCATCGGGGTGATCCTGGTGGTGTTGGGCAACCACACAGCTCCTTACGTGCGGGACTTTAACTGGCAACAGCAACGGGTGGGGGCGCAAGAAGTGCAGATGGTGCTCACCTTCAACCGCCCGATGGATCCCGTCAGTGTTGAAGAGCATTTGGAGATCCAGCCCCCTCTGCCAGGCCGAATGCGCAAGCTGGGTCGCCGCTTTTTTTGGACGCTGACAGAACCAGCCCCTTACGGCCAGACCTACCGGGTGCGCCTGCAGGCAGCCGTGGATGAACGGGGCCAGCCCATGGCCCAGCCCTTTGAGGGGGAATTCCGCACGCCGGATCGGCAGTTGCTGGGGATCAGCACCGAACCTGCCCAGCGAGGGCGAATGTTTCTGTTCAACCTGGAGACGGGAGCCGCTACTCTGCTGACTCCAGCTGGGGTCAAGGTAACCCAAATGCAGCCCAGTGCTGATGGCCGCTTCGTGTACTATTTCGCCACGGCCACCAACCTACAGCACCAGGATCTGTACCGGCTGGATCTGGAGGATCTGTCTTCGCGGTTGCTGCTGGATCATCAGGGTTACCAAAACCTGCGCTTCCAAGTCTCGCCGACGGGGGAACTGGTGGTGGCAGAGCGGATCCCGCTGCAACGGGATCCCATGGCCGCCGTCCAGACGGAGCTGTGGATCCAGAAAACGAGCCGGGATCCCTTTGAACGTCTAGAGCTGGATACGGCGGTGGGGGGAGATTTTTTCATTAGCCCCGATGAGAGCAGCCTGCTCATCTCGCAGGGACAGGGGGTGGGGATCGTACCCTTGCATCCACGGGCGGCAGCGGAGAGCTTTCTAGCCCAGTTCGGCCAAACCTTAGCCATCCGCCCCGATGGGGCTTTCGGGGCTTTGCTGCGCTTCAATCCCGACTACACCCGCAGCCTCTCCATCGTCAGCAATACCGGCAACAGCGAGGAGATTTTGAGAACCCAGGGATCCATCCTGAAAGGGGCTTTTTCCCCTCGGGCGCCCATCTTCTACGCCTTGGTCAGTGAGGTCTCTCACGTTAGCGGTGCGGAGCATGATTCTGTTGGCGAGGTCGCGATGGACTCCCCCAGCTACACCGAGTCGCCCCGCCTGCTGGCGATAACGCTCGGCACTGAAGCAGGCAACGCCATAGAGGTGGTTCGAGCCACCTATCCCGTCGATCTGGACTTCAGCATTTCCCCGGATGGACGCATGCTGGCCTACACGCTCTTGGAACCGTTCCCAGGGATCCCGGATCCCTCGGCTCCCCTTAGCCGTAGCGGGCAAGCCATCATGGCCTCGCAAGTGTGGTTGGTGGATTTGCAGGACGGGCTGCCCATTCCTGATGGACAAAGTGGTTCGCACCGCTGGCGGGAACGCCGCCTACCGCTGGGCAGCAGCACGCTGGCTTGGATCCCTTAGGGCGAGAAAGCCACTTGGAGAACAAACCTGCCTAGAATCAAGACAGGGTGTGCGAGGAGAGGTGATATGCGGCTCATTGACGAGCAGGGGCGGCTTTTGGGAAAGGTCAGCCTCTTGGATCTGGGAGCTCTGGCAATTGTGGTGGTGGCCATTGTCGCCGTCTTGTTCTTTCCGGGTCGGCAGGCGGGCAGTGTCGTCCAGGTGGGAGGTGGCCCCACGCTGCCGGTGGAAGTGGACATGATTGTGCGCGGGGTCAGCAGCCGCTCTATGGAACCTTTTCAGGCGGGGCAGAAGGCTGACCTGATCATCCGCAACCAGCCCTACGGCCAGGTGGAGGTGGTGCGAGTGGAAAATGTCAGCCGCACGGTGCCAGTGGTTTTCCCCGATGGGCGGGTGCAGAACTTGCCCGATCCCGAAGCCTATCGCCTCGATCTGGTGTTTACCTTGCGAGGGCGCGGCCAGCGGACGGAGAATGGCATCGTCCTGGGCAACAATCGCGTCAAAATCGGTGTTCCCCTAGAGCTAGAGACCTTTGGCTACAACTTGCGCGGCACCGTGATGGACGTGCGGCTGCCGCAATCGTAGAGGATGTCAACCCCAATGCAGCTACAGGAAATTGCCCAAAAATTGGGGTGTGCCT
>NZ_JANSIB010000166.1:0-2209 GCF_047461895.1 Synechococcus sp. R55.8
ATCCATGCGCAGCGTGGTAGGAATCTCCAGCCTTCAGGCCGGGGAGGATGTCAACACAGCTTGCCCTCAGGGTCAGCACAGGTGAGAATAAAAAAACAGAGAAGCCATCCTCAAGCTCATTTTTGTCTGCCTGTGAATCCTGTTCGCACCCTCTCCGCCACCAAAGCGGCCTTTTTCAGCGCCTACCCTCGCCCGATCAACGCCGTCTATCGCCGGGTGGTGGAGGAGTTGTTGGTGGAGCTGCACCTGACCACTGTCAACAGCACCTTCGTCTACGATCCGTTTTTTGCCTTGGGGCTGGTCACCCTCTACGACGGGCTGATGGAAGCCTATCACCCCCCTGAGCAGCGAGAAGCCATTTTCAACGCCCTCTGTAAGGCTCTGCACCTCAAGCCGGAGGTGTTGCGCAAGAATGCCCGCGATCTGCTGGAGTTGATGGGAAGCGGGGATCCCCGTCAAAGACTTGATCTCCTCTGTCTCAAGCCAGAGGCGGAAGATGTGGGTGGGTTGAAAGCCATTTTGGAGCGCATGACTCAGCCGCCCTACGCCTACAGCCGGGTCTTAGCTGTTGGCCTTTACACAGCCTATGAAGTTGTGGCCAAGTCCCTTTACGAAGAACCAGAAGAACGCACCCGCCGCTTTTTGGAGAATGTGGTGAGCAAGCTGCCCTTTTCAACAGAGCGGGTGAGAAAAGATCTGGAGCTCTATCGCAGCAGTTTGGATCGCATGAAGCAGGCGCGGGCTGTGGTCGAGGAGATGGTAAAAGCCGCCCGGCGTCAGCAGGAACGCCGCCAATCGGCCGCCTCTTTGCCCGAGACTTCCCTCGGCGACCCAAGCAAGCCTGGCAGCTAAACCCCGGCCCTAAGCCAGATACTGAGCCCAAGTTTCCACCACCTCGGGGGATCCATACCAGCGCCGTCCACCCCGACCGGAATGGTAGCAGTTGGGCAGAGTGAGGTTAACAGCCCCCTGCAGGTGGGCAGCCTCGATGGGGGTAATGCCATCGCCCCACAATTCCCCCTGTCCAGCCGTGAGCCAATAGCTGTTGTAGGCCAGCCAAGCCAGATAATGCTCCTGTCGCCACAGGGATCCCAGACTCAACCTCTGCCCCTGGATGACCCTGCCCGCCACGCACACATATTTGACCTCGGGCCAAAAGGCCCCCGGATAGTGGGTGTTGACAAAGTCCAAATTGCGCTTCGTCCAGCGCTCCCGGCTGGTGTGGGGGGATCCCAAGCTAATCAGCGCAGCGACCTGCTCCCGCCCCTGCCACACCTGTCCCCCATAGGGCACGGATCCCAGGTAGATGCGGGCAATCCAGCCGCCGGCGGAGTGGGCCACCAGGTTAACTCGGTCAACCCCAAACTCAGCGCAGGTCTTTTGGATGGTCTCTCGAAGGGCCCACAGGATGGGAGTGACAGGCCTTCCCCCCAGCGTGGGAAACCAACTGCGCACCTGCAACGGCACCACCCGTGCCGCATAGCCGCGGGCTTCCAGCTCTTGGCGCAGGGGCTCATACTCCGACGCACCCGCCAGATAACCGGGCAAAATCACCACAGGGGCCATACGCTAGCGGGGATACCAGAACATGCCTTTGATCCCCTCAGGGTCGGCGGTGAAGCCCAGCCGTTCGTAAAAGCTGACCACTCCCTGATCGGCAAAAAGGGTGATGTTGCTGATGTCTCGGGCGCGCAGCTCGTGGATCACCTTTTCCATCAGCCGCTTGCCCAGACCCCTACCCTGGAAATCGGGATGAACCACCACATCCCAAATGGTGGCATTGAAAGCGTGGTCGGACGTTGCCCGGGCAAAGCCGATGAGGCGACGGTAGCTGCCCCGCTGCTGCCACATCGACACCACCAAAAAGCTGTGCTGCAGGGCTTTTCTCACCTTGTGAATGGGGCGACGCGACCACCCCACCGCATCGCAGAGCTCCTCTAGCTCGTACAGATCCAAGTTGGGATCCAAGCTGAAGAGGATTGTCTCCCCTCGTACCACCACCGTTTCCTGGCGACGGTCGGCCCTAGCTGTTTGCGCCGGCTCTTTGGTTGTAGCAGCTCCTGCTGACCCGAACAGGCCTTTCCAAAAACTCATGTGAATCGCTGCCGAGTGAAAGCTCACCCCTACTTTGGGTGAGCGTGTCCTCAGTATAGCCAGGATCGGTGGCGGAATTGTTTCCAATTTCTAGGGATCCCCCCGAAGGGGGAAC
>NZ_JANSIB010000167.1:0-2075 GCF_047461895.1 Synechococcus sp. R55.8
AGGAAGCGCGAAGATTGACAACCTAAACTTAAAACATCCGTTAAGTTTCGTCAACTACCTTTTTTGATCCTGAGAGAGGCCATGTCGCTTGTCCGCTGGATTTTAGGGATCCACACCACCACGCCCGTTTTGGGCCTGGCCCTGCTGCCGTTGGAGCCGGGGCTGGGAGAAACCCGCAGTCAGAGCTGGTGGCTGGATCGGGAGATGGCAGCGCAGTTGCACCCCTGCTTGAAAGTCTTCTTGGCCGGTCAGGCTTGGTCGCAGATAGCTGCGATCGCTGTAGCTTTGGGGCCGGGCAGCTTTACGGGCAGCCGTTTGGGGGTGAGCGTGGCCCGTCTGCTGGGCCAGCAACTGGGCATTCCCGTGTTTGGCTACTCGGCTTTGGCCGTCCTCGCCCGCCAGGTGTGGCAGGAGCAGGGATCCCCGCCCCAGCCCTTGACGGTGGCGGTGCAGATGGACGCCAAACGAGGAGAGCGGTATGGCGGCGTGTATCGGGTGACAGAAGAGGGTGTCGCTGCAGAAGTGGCCGATCGGCTCTGGGAGGAAGAGGCTTGGCAGGCAACTCTCCGACAGTGGCCGCAAGCTCTATCCGTGAATGCCGCCGATTTTGTGGATCCTGCACCTGTGGTGGCGTTGGCAGAATTGGCCCGCGCCGATTTTCGGGCCGGATTGCGCCCTCAGTGGCAGGAGGTGCTGCCCCTCTACGGTCGCCAGCCCCCGATTGATCTCAGAGGGCTGAATCGGACTCCGCCTCCCCAGCGCGAACGGAGTGCCCCATCGTCACGGTAAGATTGGGAAGTCTAAGCAACGGATCCCTCTGCTGACATGATCTCAAGCAACGATTTGCGCCCTGGCGTCTCTGTAGAAATTGACGGAGCTCCCTACAAGGTGATCGAGTTCCTGCATGTGAAGCCCGGCAAGGGAGCAGCCTTTGTGCGCACCAAGCTCAAAAACATGCAGACTGGCAACGTTGTGGAGAAGACTTTCCGCGCCGGTGAAACCCTGCCCGCAGCCACCATCGAAAAAGTCGAGATGCAGTATCTCTACGCGGAAGGGGACAACTTGGTGTTTATGGACATGGAGACCTATGAGCAGGCTCCAATTACCGCCGCCCAAATTGGCTCCGCCGTGAAATATCTGAAAGAAAACATGCAAGTGTCAATCTTGCGCTGGAATGGGCAGGTGATCGATGTGGAGCTGCCCAACACCGTTGTTCTGGAAGTGGTGGAAACAGATCCAGGGGTGAAAGGAGATACCGCCACTGGGGGAACCAAGCCGGCCAAGCTGGAGACCGGTGCTGAGATCCAGGTGCCTTTGTTCATCAAGGTTGGAGAACGGATTCGGGTCGATACCCGCACCGACACCTATCTGGGCCGGGAGTGAGTTCTCCCTCTCCTTTTCGGTTATGGATTTCTGTTGTGGACAGGTGATGCATCAGGAGTGAACCTTCCCTTGGATGTTGTCAATTGGCAGGAAATTCGTCTTCTCCTGGCCGCTCTGCAAGAGAGCGATGTTACCGAGCTAACTCTGGAGTTCAAAGATTTTCGCCTCACCTTGCGCAAAGGGATCCCGACTGAGCTCTCCTCCACCCCCGCCAGTCCGGTTATTGTCTCCTCTGCGCCTCCTCCTGCTCCTGCAGAAGCGCCCCCTCCTCCCACTGCTCCCAAATCCACCCCCAGCCATTGGATAGACGTGACGTCACCAATGGTGGGCACTTTCTACAGCGCCCCAGCTCCAGGTGAACCTGACTTTGTGCGGGTTGGCCAACGGGTGAACAAGGGCCAAACCCTGTGCATCATCGAGGCCATGAAGCTGATGAACGAGATCGAGGCCGAAGCGGCAGGCGTGGTGACCGAGATTTTGGTGAGCAATGGGCAATCGGTGGAGTTTGGGCAGGTGTTGATGCGGTTGGATCCCACGGCTTGATGGGCAAGGGGGCAAACCGGATTTTGGCGACCCAATCTCCCTTGCCTGTGTATACACCAAAGTTGAATCGGATTGAGGGGATGTGGTCGGTGTTGAAGCGCTGTATCCGGCAGTTTTCCAGAGCCGGGAAGTATGGGATGGAGCAAAGG
>NZ_JANSIB010000168.1:0-2012 GCF_047461895.1 Synechococcus sp. R55.8
GGCTACTGAAAGCCCGCTCCGTACCGCTTAGCGGTCGGAGCCGGGTAGTTTACGCTCTCACTTGCGCCTTGCTCCAAGAAAACCCCTGGCCTGGAGTGCCATCAACTGGTTGACCTAAGAACCGAGGGAACTGTCGGATGAGCGGATTTGAGCTGCCTTTGACGGTGGAAGTGTTGCGTTGGTTAGCGGGCGGTCAGTTGGCCGAGCGCCTGGAGCGGGCCGTGCGCCTGTGGGTACTGCTCCACTGCCTCTATGGCGAAAACCGCTGGCCAGACCTGCCGGAAACCTTTGGCTACACCCACATCCGGGATCGCTTGCTCTCACCACGGCACCCCAAGCAGGATCTGGCACAAGGGATCCCTTCACCCTGTCCTGATGTTGACTGCATTTGCTGGAAACCCTTGAGGTTTTGGCTGAAGGATCCCAACCTATTGGCCGCCTTAAAAGCAGAAGTTCCGGATCTGGAAGCGCTGCTATCTGCTCAACCCTTTCACAAGACCCACCGCACCCTGCGCAAAGAGCTGGACTACCTGGCCGCCCAGGGTTGGCTGCAACAAATTCAGGCCAACTCTAGGCGGAGAGATAATTTTCGCTGCCGTGCGCCGGGGGATCGTCCCCAACTGCCCGTATCTTCATCGGCTTTGACCTTATCGGGCCATCAACTGGAACAGATCTATCACATCCTCAGCGATGTGGCCTTTGTACATCCAGATGTGCAGGTTTTGCTGGATGAAATCTGGGCCAACCAAAGGACTCCGTCCCGCTGGCGCGATCAGCACTCGCAGCGGCGGCTGTTTGTGTGGTTTGAGTACATCCTCTCAGACGAACAGCAAGAACGGGTGGATGAATATCAAAGCCAGCTAGAAGCCCTTTGGGCCAACCCAGAAGCGGGGGTGATCGGTTTTGACTACGCCACCCGCCAACATGGGATCCGGCGTATTCTCACCTATCCGGTCTGCCTGTTTTATGCCCGCCGCGCCAAGTATCTGGCAGCCTTTGGCCAGCTCCCCACCCCCGAGGGATCCCTGGGCTGGCACAATTTTCGGCTGGATCGGATCCAGTCTAAGCGCCTGGCGGTGATTCCCTGGGACGCTCCTTCCATTCCGCCAGAGCTGGCAACCCGCAAACGGCAAAAGAAGCTGCCCAGCCCAGAGGAAGTCCAAGCAGCATGGGAAGAAGCCTGGGGATCCGATTTTTACTTGCCCAAGGCTTTGTTGATCCTTCGATTTTCCCCGGAGTTTGCCCGTCGCTATGTGGAAAGCACAGTGCGACATCCCACCTTCCAGCCCATTGCCTACGAGCGGATCCCGGCTTTGGTGCAGCAGGCAGTGGCGGATGCGCGGGAGCGCGAACAGATTTTGAACATTGTCCGGCAAAGACCGGCCAGCGACCGGTACTTCCGCGCCTGGGTACGGGTGGGAGATACCAATTTCACCATGCGCCTGCGGGATTGGCGGCCCAACGGCGAGGTGATCGCTCCCCTGGCCTACCGGGAACAGATGGCTCGGGAAGCCCAGGCAGAGCTGCAGTTTTATCGCCCCGACCTGAAGCTTTCTTGACCTTCCTGCCCATGACCACCCTCTACCTAACCGAGCCGGGGACTGTGGTTCACTGCCAAAACCAAACCCTGCTCATTCGCCGCCGTGGTCAAGAGCAGCTTTGCCGCCTTGCGGAGGTGGAGCTGGTGGTGGTGTTGCCCGGGATCCAATTGACCAGCGCAGCTTTGGCCCAACTGCTGGATCGAGGCATCGAAACCATTTTTTTGCGTGCGGATGGCGGTTTTCGCGGTCGCCTGCAGGGATCCTTCTCCACCAACTCTGAGATCCGTCTGGCCCAGTATCAGCGGGCCTACTCCCCCTGGGGGCTGAGGTGGGCCAAGGTGATTGTGCGCGGCAAGATTCGCAACCAACGGGCAATTCTACAACTGCACAACCGGGCTACCCGCGGCCAAATTGCCCCCTTACAGGAGGGTATTGATGTTATCGCCGCCTACCTGCAACAGTTGGATCGCT
>NZ_JANSIB010000169.1:0-2001 GCF_047461895.1 Synechococcus sp. R55.8
CGCCAGCCGGTGCCGAAGGCGCGATCGGTAATGCGTAGCCCAGGGGGAGCTTGGTGTCGCTTGAACTCGGCATTCTGAACCAGCCGCAGCACGTGCTGCACCGTGTCGGGATCGAACCCTTGAGCCACCAACTCCGGGCTGGATTGATGCTGCTCGATGTGCCGCTGCAGGATCTTGTCCAGCAAATCGTAGGGGGGCAAGCTGTCGCTATCTTGTTGGCCGGGTCGCAATTCCGCTGAGGGGGGCTTGGTCAGAGTAGCAAGCGGGATCCGCTCCTGCTGTCGGTTGATCCAGCGAGCCAAGCGGTACACCCAGGTCTTGGGCACATCGGAAATCACCGCCAGGCCGCCGGACATATCCCCGTAAATGGTGCAGTAGCCCACTGCTAGCTCTGATTTGTTGCCTGTGGTCAGCAGCAGCCGCCCGAACTTGTTGGAAAGGGCCATGAGGAGGGTGCCGCGAATGCGAGATTGCAGGTTTTCTTCCGTGATGTCTGGGGGGAGGCCGGCAAAGGGCTCTGCCAAAAGCTGGTGGTAGCTCTCCATGATGGACTGAATCGGCAGCTTCAGGGTCGGGATCCCCAGGTTTTGCGCCAGTTGGTAGGCGTCGGTCAGGCTGCCAGGGCTGGAATAGGGAGAGGGCATGAGCACCCCCAGCACCCGCTCCGGCCCCAAGGCATCGGCAGCGATCACAGCAGTGACGGCAGAGTCGATCCCCCCCGACAGGCCCAATAGCACCTCGCGAAAGCCACATTTGCTGACGTAATCGCGGGTGCCCAAAACCAACGCCTCGTACAGCTCAGCTTCCGGCTCGGTCGGCCAGCGGGATCCCGCGGTCGGTGGATTCTGGTCTGGGTTGGGAGACTGCGTCAACTCGTCCACATCCAGGATGAGGTGATCCGGCTGAAAGGCAGCCGCTTGGGCCACAACCCGACCCCGGCGATCTAGGGCACAACTGGCCCCATCGAAGATGAGATCGTCGTTGCCCCCCACTTGATTGACGTAGAGAATGGGCAGGGCGTGCTTGCGGGCCAGGGATCCCAGCATCTCCACCCGCAACTTCTGTTTGCCCAGGCTGAAGGGGGAGGCCGAGAGGTTAATCAGCAGGTCGGCACCGCAGCGGGCCATCTGTTCCACCGGATCCCAGTGGTAGCGACGGTGCTGCCAAAAATCGCGGTCGTTCCAAATGTCTTCACAAATGGTAAAGCCCAGGCGGCGGCCACGGTACTCGATGGGTTGGGGCTGGGATCCCGGCTCAAAATAGCGATCTTCGTCGAAGACATCGTAGGTGGGCAAGAGCGACTTCTGGAACCAATGGCGGATCTGGCCCCCCTCCAGCCAGGCAGCAGCATTGTAAAGGGGCCGACCCTCAGGCAGAGGATTGGGCTGCACGGATCCCACGACCACCGGAATGCTGGCCTGTAGCCGACTGGCCAAGTGCTGCAAAACTTGGTTCGCTCTCTCGATCAGGGCCGGGTAGAGCAACAAATCGCGAGGTGGATACCCCAGCAACGCCAGCTCCGAGGTGATGGCCAACTCTGCTCCCGCCGCCGCCACTGCCTCGACTGCCGAACGGATGCGCTCGGCATTTCCGCTTAGATCGCCGACGATGTAGTTCAGTTGCAACAGCGCTACCTTCACCCTGCCCCCCATATGGTAAATCTCACCATAAGTGGCCCAAACCGAATCGTCAACAAGATTCTGCTGCGGGCAAGCAAAGAATAAACGTGGTTTGGTGGGCAGTGCTTTCCACCTGCAAAGAGCCGCCCAAGTGGTTGGCAATGGCTTGGGCCAGAGCCAATCCCAAGCCTGTTCCCCCCTGCTGCCAGGGATCCGAGTGGGGGATGCGATAAAACTGCTCGAAAATGCGTTCTTGTTCTTCGAGGGGAATGGTGGTGCCCGTGTTGGTCAAGCGCAGCTCCCAGCGGTCGGAACCTAAAGCAACAGCCTCTAGGTCGTGTTGATCTTATGTTAGGATAGAGAGAATAATTTATAGAGGAAA
>NZ_JANSIB010000170.1:0-1956 GCF_047461895.1 Synechococcus sp. R55.8
GGCCACGACGTCTGTTTAATCCCACAGGTCGCTGGGGTTTGTGGCGTAGCCTGGGGGGGGGGGGGCGGAGTTGGGGGTGGCGTTGGCACCGGAGTGGGTGTTGGTGCTGGAGTCGGGGTGGGTGTCGGCGTTGGAGTGGGAGCAGGTTCGAGTGTAGGTGTTGGGGTTACTTCAGCGGTAGGGATCGGATCCGGTTCTTCCCGGCTATCGCGGATCGTTGGGCGTGGCCACAGCAAAAAGGCGGCCAGCAGAGCCATGACGCCTAGGGATCCCCCGGCCAAAACCCACTTCAGACTGCTGCCGGAAGGTTGCAGAACCGTTTGGGGGGCAGCTTGCCGCAGAGGGCGAGTGCGGGGAGTATCGGTTCGTGCCGGCGTGGCAGGGCGAGCGACGGGGGGATCCTGAACGGTCGGGAGAGCGTTGCTGGCTGGGATCACTGTGGAGGGCGTTTTGGGAGTTTCATCCTCACTTTGGGGAGAGGGATCCGGTGTTTCCGGCGAAGCTTCTGCTGAGGAGGGTTCTCGCTCGGTGATGTAATAGGGGATCCCTGCACCTGGAGGAGGGGGAGAGACCGGCTCATCTTCGATGAGATCCAGATCCTCATCGCGGATATCTTCAAAGGCTCCAGAAGCCGATCCTGTATTGCGGGTGGTTTGGATTGGTGGCTTGGGGTCAGAAGAGGGTGGAGCATCCCGTTGAGCCTTAGCGCTGCCGGTGGGCAGGATCACAGTGCTGGCTTGGCCACTAGAGAGTTGGGTGGTTGCCGTCAGATCATAGGCTTGCAGCAGTCGTTCCCCCAGCTCCCGCATCGTTTGCGGTCGTTCGTCCGGGTTTTTTTTCAGGCAATCCATCACCACGGCTGCTAAAGGGGGTGGGATCGGCTGGGGGGCTGCCTTCGGGTTGATCTCGATTGGGCTTTCGTAACAATGGGCGTGGATCCAACTGTGCAAAGAGTCAGTTTCCAATTGAAAGGGCATGGATCCCGTCAGCATCTCGTAGAGCACTACCCCAAAGGAGTAGATATCCGAGCGGGCATCCAAGGCTTTGCCCCGTATCTGTTCGGGAGAGGCGTAGCGAGCTGTGCCGATAAATCCTCCCCCTTTTTGGGTGCCCAGGCTGAGGGTGTGATCCGCCAGGGTTTTGGCCACGCCAAAGTCGAGGATTTTCAGTTGGGGGATGAGCTTGCCGTTTTGAAAAACTTGCTCGATGAAGAGGTTGCTGGGTTTGATGTCGCGGTGGATGACACCCCGAATCTCGCGACCCTCTACCTTGGCCTGAAACGTGTGGGCAAAGTGCAGCCCCTCACAGGCCTGCAAGGCTAGTCGAACGGCTTGTCGAACCGGCAAAGCCCCTTTTTCTCGGATCAGCTTGCCCAGATCCTGCCCCTTGAGGTACTCCATCACCAAGTAGGCCTGCTCCCCCTCTTGGCCGTGATCCAAAACCTTGACGATGCGAGGATGCTGCCCCAGAAGGGTGCTAACGCGGATCTCTTCGGCAAAGCGACGGCGCAAGTCTGTCTGGAAGTCGCCCCGGCTCAGCAGCATGGGGGCATAGAGGATCTTGACAGCTACCTCTTGGCCGTTGTTGTGTAAGTCTAAGGCGCGGAAGACGGATCCCATACCACCGCTACCAATTTCTTGAATCAGCTGGTAGCGGTTGCCCAAAATGCGGTTGGTGAGATCTGCGGTCATGGGTTTGCAGCTTGGAGAAGAGGAATTGCAGGGGGAATGTCCATACCATAAACCGAATTGCTGAGGTCTGCACCAGCCTACGCCGGTGGCTGAACTCAGGGATCCGGATTGGGGCCATCTGTTGGAAATGGCGGGGTTTTCGGTTGATTCTTCAAGGTGACTTCTCAGCTAGAAATCGCAGGAGCCCCGCCCTCTGTCCGTAGGACGAGGGTCGGGAGGAATGCGGAAGTTATGATAGAACCATGACCCAAGTCCTGACCGTCTC
>NZ_JANSIB010000171.1:0-1882 GCF_047461895.1 Synechococcus sp. R55.8
AGACCCATTCCACTATGGCAGAGGAGAAGCCAAAAACCCACTCTCCGGCCTTTGCCAGGCATGCTCGCTATAGTGGAAGCCGAGTTGCGGGATAGATTCTGTGTTGCAGGCTTCTCCTTTCTTCCAGGCCGGGCGGATGGGCGCCTATCCCCTGGGCTCAGGCTGCTATCACTTCTCGGTGTGGGCGCCCTTGGTTGAGCAGGTGGAGCTGAAGCTGCTCAGCCCTGTCCAACGTTGCTTTACTCTAGTGCGGGATGAGCAGGGCTATTGGCAGGGGGAGGTGGACGGGATCCCGCCTGGGCCGGTGGACTATCTCTACCGTCTGCACACCCAGGCAGGGGTAGTGGAGCGGCCGGATCCCGCTTCCCGCTGCCAGCCCTACGGCGTCCACGGCCCTTCGCGGGTGGTGGATCCCCGCTTCGACTGGCAGGATCAGGGGTGGAAGGGGATCCCCCTGTCTCAGTGGATCCTCTACGAGCTGCATGTAGGCACCTTTACCCTCGAGGGCACCTTTGCTGCTCTGATCCCTCGCCTGCCGGAGTTGGTGGAGTTGGGGGTAAACGTGCTGGAGCTGATGCCGGTGGCCCAGTTTCCAGGAGAGCGCAACTGGGGCTACGACGGCGTCTACCCCTACGCGGTGCAGACCAGCTATGGAGGAGCGGCAGGCTTCAAAGCCCTAGTCAATGCCTGCCACCAACTGGGTTTGGCCGTCATCTTGGATGTGGTCTACAACCACCTGGGGCCGGAGGGGAACTACCTGCGGGATTTTGGCCCCTACTTCACCGACAAGTACCACACCCCTTGGGGGGATGCCCTCAACTTCGACGACCGCTATTCTGACGGCGTGCGAGAGTTTTTCCTACAAAACGCCGAGTACTGGCTGGAGGAGTTTCATCTCGATGGGCTGCGGCTGGACGCGGTGCATGCCATCTACGACTTCAGCGCCTACCCCTTCTTGCAGGAATTGGCAGAGCAGGTGGATGCCCTAGAAGCTCGCACTGGCCGGCCCAGGGTTCTCATTGCCGAAAGCGACCTCAACGATGTCCGCCTCATCACCCCCCGAGAGCAAGGGGGCTACGGGCTAGATGCCCAGTGGTGCGATGACTTCCACCACTCACTTCACACCCTGCTTACCGGGGAAAAGACAGGCTACTACCAGGACTTTGGCGAATTGGAGCACCTGGCCAAGGCTTACCGGGAGAGCTACGTTTATTCTGGCCAGTACTCCTGCTACCGCGCCAGGCGTCACGGCAACTCCGCTGTTGGGCGACCGGGATCCCAATTTGTTGTCTGCATTCAAAACCACGATCAAATCGGCAACCGCAGGCTGGGAGAGCGCCTCAGCCAGCTCACCTCTTTCGAGGGCCTCAAATTGGCTGCCGCTGCCCTGCTGCTAGCTCCCATGCTGCCGCTGCTGTTTATGGGGGAAGAGTATGGGGAAGTGGCGCCATTTCTGTATTTTGTCAGCCACGGGGATCCCGATTTGGTGGAAGCGGTACGACAGGGACGCCGCCGCGAGTTCAGCGCCTTTGCCTGGCAGGGAGAGCCGCCGGATCCCCAAGCTGAAGAGACTTTCTTGCGCTCCAAGCTCAATTGGGACTTGAAAAAAGCCGGTCACCACCAGGTTCTCTGGAAGTGGTACCAGGCCCTGATCCAGCTGCGCAAAACCCAGCCGGCCCTCCAGCATCTGGAGCGGGACGGGGTGGAAGTGGAGCTCTTTTCCAACTCTGGCCTTGCCCTGCACCGCCGCCAGGGATCCCAGGCTTTGCTTGCCCTTTTCAATTTCAGCCCCGATCAGCCAGTCACCTATACCCAATGGCCCAGCGGCACCTGGGAGAAGCTTTTGGATAGCCACGAGGCCCAGTGGTTGGGCAAGGGATCC
>NZ_JANSIB010000172.1:0-1861 GCF_047461895.1 Synechococcus sp. R55.8
AAGATAAAAGCCGCCCTGGTCGCGTCAGCGGGCCGTAGGCCTTAGGGCGGGGCTTTAGACCCAGTTTTTTGGTAACTGTTCCGGGGTGGGACGGGCAGGAGTGTCGATCACCGTGTGCTGAAAGCCCGTGGGCGTGGGAGTGGTGGGATCCCCGGCCAATACCTTGATAGGAAAGGATGATCCCCGTTCTGCCCAGCGAGAGGCCGAGCGATTGGGATCGGCGTCGATCAACAGGGCCATCCCCGACCCACCCAAAGGGGCTGCCCCTTGTTTTTGCTGAAGGTAGAGGGCCAGGTGTACCGCCGTGGTGGTTTTGCCCACGCCCCCTTTGAACCCCAAGACCGCGATATTCATCTGCCACACACCCTCCCACCCTGGTTTTACTGCCCAGTTGCGCAGGCGGCAAGAGGCAAAAGTGGGCATTGGGGTCTTGGGGCAACTCGGGAGAGCCGGCCGCGGGGAGAAGTTCTCCCGGTTGCGCAATCTTTAGGCTTCGCCGGTAGGATATCCTTGGCTGGCATAACCGGCTGGCTTTGGAGAATCTGACCATGCCTCATCTCTCGCGATCCCATTCCCCCCTTGGCTTGGCTCGCTCTTGGTCTATTCCGCTGGGGTTGTGTCTGGCCCTGAGCATAAGCGCCTGTGGCGGTGGGGGTTCCAGTCGCCCGCTTCCCCCAGTCTCAGCTCCTCCCACAGGACGAATTGAGGGATCCCATTTCGACGATCTCAACGGCAATGGGCTGCGGGATCCGGGGGAGCCGGGGCTGCCGGGCATTACCACGTTTTTGGACTTAAACGGCAATGGCCGCCTCGACCCGGGGGAGCCCAGCACCGTCAGCGATGCCAGCGGTAACTTTCGCTTCTCCAACTTGCCCCCTGGCACCTACCGCGTCACCGCCCTTTTGCCCCCAGGGCGAGTGTTCACCACGCCGCGCTCAGGCTTGGGGCTGGAGCGGATTGTGGGCGGCAGACCTGCTCCCGAAGGGGCCTTTCCCTGGATGGTGGCCTTGCTGAACGCGGCTGAGCCGGATCCTTTTCAAGCGCTGTCTTGCGGCGGATCCCTGATCGCGCCGGAGTGGGTAGTTACCGCTGCCCATTGTTTTTTCGACGAACAAGGCAAGCAGGTAGTGAGTGCCCAAAATCTGGATCTGCTGTTGGGTACCAACCGCTTGCAAATCGGTGCCGGCCAACGCATTCGCGCCGCGCAAATTGTCCTCAACCCCGGCTACAACCCCCAGGTGGGGAAACTTGGGGGGAACGACATTGCCCTGGTGCGCCTTTCTCGGCCAGTGGCTCTGGCCACCCTGCCACTGGTGCAGCCCAACCAAACCAACCTGACGGCCCCTGGCACTGCCGCCACCATCCTCGGCTGGGGAGCTACCTTCCCCCGCGCCCTGGATCAAGAACCCAGCGGCTTTCCCCGAGATTTGCAGCAGGCCACCGTTCCCATCGTCTCCAATGCGGTGTGCAATGCGCCCCAATCCTACAATGGCACCATTTTAGATACCATGCTCTGCGCCGGCTTTCCTCAGGGGGGAGTCGATACGTGTCAGGGCGATAGTGGTGGGCCTTTGATTGTGTCCAGTGGCACGGGTTTTGCCCTGGCCGGAATCACCAGTTTTGGCATCGGCTGCGCCCAGCCCAATTTCTATGGGGTGTATACGCGGGTGTCTAGCTTCGCCGGTTTTGTGCAATCGGTAATCGGCAGTGCCCCCAGCCCAACTCCAGCACCACCCTCCCCTCCACCCCCCACCGGGACAACTGCTTCATTCGTTGTCAATTTGAGGGAAGGTGAGGTGGTTGCGGGGCTCAACTTTGGCAGCCGGCTACAGTGAATAGGAACTGTAGCAGCAAGCAGCGG
>NZ_JANSIB010000173.1:0-1781 GCF_047461895.1 Synechococcus sp. R55.8
CGTGGTTGGCTTGCCAACTGCAGGGCTGCCGAAAGCCCGCCCTGTACTGCGAAGCAGTCAGGGTCGGGTAGTTTACGAATATTCTGCTTCGCCTCTCACCTGATCCTGCCGGACCTGTTCCCGCTCCCGGTTAAGGCGGGCCACCTGGGCTTCCAGATCTTGGATACGGTGCAGCAACTGTTCGATAGCCCGTCCCACTGGGTCAGGCATGAGATGGTGATCCAGGTCAATGCCATGGGCGGGGATGCGGCGCTGATGGGGCGGGATGACCGCACGGCCTGGGATCCCAACCACCGTCATGCCGGGAGCTACATCCTGAATCACGACCGCGTTGGCTCCGATACGAGCTTTTTCCCCAATGCGAACCGGCCCCAGAATCTTGGCCCCCGTGCCGACAATCACCCCGTTTTCCAGGGTGGGATGACGTTTGCCCTTGCTCCAGGAAGTACCCCCCAAGGTGACCCCGTGGTAGAGGGTAACATCATCACCAATTTCTGCCGTCTCACCGATCACCACCCCACAGCCGTGGTCAATGAAAAAGCGCCGCCCAATCTTGGCTGCCGGGTGGATTTCAATCAATGTGAAAGAACGAGCCAAGAAGCTGAGCAGCCGCGCTAGGAAAAACCAGCGCCGTTTCCACAGCCAGTGGGCGATGCGGTGCAAAAACAGAGCATGCACACCGGGATAAGTGAAGATGACCTCCCAGCGATTGCGTGCTGCCGGATCCCGATCGAAGACACAATCAACATCCTCCCAAAATTGCTGCCAGAACCCCAGTTTTGGCTCCGGCTTGCCAGCAGGGAGAGAATTGCCCTCCCCCGTTTTGGGGCTTTCCACCGCCGACTGCTCGGCCTCCGTCAGCATGAATGGTCTCCGTTTAGGAACCTCCACTCCCCTTTTAGCACTTTTTGCCGGCAGCAAGGAGAGATCTCCAATCGCGCCAAGGGAGCTCCTCGCGCAACTCTCCACTGGGTCGAGCTCAAGCAAATTGCCTTCTGCCCTAGCCTTTACCCAACTGTTGAGCCACCAGTTGTCCAATAGCTTGGGCAGCTCCCGGCTTGCCCCCCAGCCGCTGCAGTTCTGTCTGCATTTGCTGACGGCGCTGGGGATCTTCCAACAGAACTCGCATTTGCTCGGCCACGGCCACCGGGCGCAAGTGGCCCCGCAACTCTGGCACCACCTCTCGCCCCGCCCAGATGTTCGGCCAAGCCAAGTGACCTAGCCAACGCAGAGCAATTCTGTTGACGGCGCGGGCCAGCCAAGTGCCCAAGCCTGGAAGGCGGGTCAACAGGCCAAGAATCCCATCCCAGGCGCGCATTGCCTCCAGCTTGTTGGTAGGGATCACCACAACCATCGGCACCCCCAAATAGGCCAGCTCGGCGGTGTTGGCGCCAATGGTGGTCAGACAGAGATCACAGTTGGCCAGCACAGAATAGGCAGGGAAGCTTGTCCACAATTGCACCGTGCTGCCAAAGGGGGTAACAAACTGGGATCCCAGATTGGTCTGCTCCAGAATGGCTGAGGTGCCATAGATCAAAGCCATATCGGGATTGAGCTTGGGATGGGCATAGGCTGCCAACGACTGGGGGGTTTGTCCTGGGGCCACCGGGATCACAAAGCGGACATTCGGCAGCATCTGTCGCAGCTCATCGGCCACAGCCAACACCAATGGCACCCCCAAGGAGAGCTTGGCTGGCTTGGAGCCTGGGAGCAGCCCCACCTGATAGTGGGTGCGGTTCTCATCGCTCAGACGCTGCCAGCCGCGCGGTAGCAATTCTTCA
>NZ_JANSIB010000174.1:0-1731 GCF_047461895.1 Synechococcus sp. R55.8
ACATCCCATCTCAATAGAGATAGAGAAGAAGCGAAGAAGTTGAGAGCAGACCGAACCCCGCAACTCCCGCCTCGTGCTATGACTTGAAGCGGCAGCATCCACCTCAACCCCCCCATGGTCGACACTCCCATCCGCTTTGGCACCGACGGCTGGCGAGCCGTGATTGCCGATGCCTTTACTTTCCAAAACTTGGCCCTTGCCGCCCAGGCCAGCGCCCAAGTCTTGGCCCGCACCTACCCCGGCGAAGGGATCCTGATTGGCTACGACAACCGCTTTCTCTCGGAACGCTTTGCCGCCCACGTTGCTGAGGTGGTGGCCCGCCTGGGGATCCCAGTTTACCTCTCCACCTGTGTGGCCCCAACGCCGGCCTTTAGCTGGGGTGCCAAGGAGCGGGGCTGCCACGGCGCTTTGGTGATCACCGCCAGCCACAACCCCCCCCACTATTCCGGCCTCAAGGTCAAGGGAGGATTCGGTGGATCCGTGCCGCCGGAAGTTACCGCCGCCATCGAGCAGGAGCTGCAAAGCCTCCAGCCTCTTGGATCCCACAAGGCCCCCATCCACACCTGGGATCCCTGGCCCGGCTACCTGGCTCAGCTCAGCCGCTTTGTGGATCTGGAAAAGCTCAAGGGATCCCCGGCCAAGATTTGGGTGGATGTCATGTTTGGCTCTGGCGCCGGTGGCCTCAAGCGCCTCTTGGGGGAGAAGGTCATTGAATTGCAGGCGCATCGGGATCCCTTGTTTGGGGGATTTCCCCCTGAGCCTTTGCCGCAAAACCTGCAGGCTTCCGCTCAGATCATCGCAGCGGATCCCGCCCCCTTGAAAATGGGTTTGGTCTTTGATGGGGATGCCGACCGCATTGCGGCTCTCGATGGGCAAGGCCATTTCCTCAGCCCGCAGATCCTGATCCCCATCTTGATCGACCACCTGGCCGGGCGACGCGGCTTGCGGGGCGAGATTGTCAAAACCATCAGCGGCTCCGAACTGTTTGTTAAAGTTGCACAGCACTATGGCCTGCCGGTTACGGAAATGCCGGTGGGCTTTAAGTACATCGCCGAGCGCATGATGAGCACAGAGGTGCTCTTGGGTGGAGAGGAATCGGGCGGCATCGGCTACTTGGGCCACATTCCCGAGCGGGATGCCCTGCTTTCGGCCCTGTATCTCATCGAAGCGGTTACGGAAACCGGCCAAGATCTCAGCACCATCTACCGGGCTTTGCAGGAACGGGAAGGGTTCACCTCTGTTTACCTGCGCCGCGATCTCCACCTCGCCGATCAAAATCAACAAACCCAGCTCTTCCAGCGGCTGCAAATGGATCCCCCGGCTGAGATTTTGGGGCAGAAGGTGATCAAACATTTCGACAAAGATGGCCACAAATTCACCCTCGCCGATGGAAGCTGGGTGATGATTCGCGGCAGCGGCACCGAGCCTCTGCTGAGGTTGTACTCAGAAGCGAAAGACCTAGAAGCAGTGAACGCCCTCCTGGATTGGGCAGCCGCCTTGATCGGCCAGGTTGATTGAGGTTGATGCGGATCCCTTGCAGGGCAAGGATCCCACTTGTTCACAAAATCTTGCAAAGTCGGACAAAGTACGGCTTCTTTGGCAAAGCTGGATCGCTTGACTCAAAATTCAGCCGGAATCCTTCAGCTAGCACAAGATCCCACAGATTTTGAATTCCCCGGAAAAGTTCGACTACCCTGTTCAGACATCGGCCAATCAATAGCCAGGATTTTG
>NZ_JANSIB010000175.1:0-1517 GCF_047461895.1 Synechococcus sp. R55.8
CTGAGCAGCTCATCGTTTCTGGAGGTTGTGTATCGGTGATCAACCCATTCTCATCCTTCCGGTGGAGACATTCTTCTCGCTCTCCAGCTGGGATCCCAGAAGTTGAACCTCAGCCCCCAGACGCTTCCGATCCTTTTGCTTCCCAACGGGAGCAGATGGTCAAGAAACAGCTCATCAAACGAGGGATCCGAGATCCACGGGTACTGGAAGCCATGGGAAAAGTGCCGCGTCACCTTTTTGTCCCCTCTGATCTGCGGGATCGGGCCTACAGGGATTGCCCTCTGCCCATCGGCTATGGCCAGACCATTTCTCAGCCCTATATTGTTGCTTTTATGACAGAAGCTGCTCGCCTCACGCCTGAATCGGTGGTGTTGGAAATCGGCACCGGCTCCGGCTATCAGGCGGCTGTTTTGGCAGAGCTGGCCCGGCAAGTGTATAGCCTGGAGCGTCTGTCCCCATTGGCTGCTCAAGCTCAACAAACCCTGGCTGCCCTGGGCTATCGCAACGTGGAAGTGCGTCAGGGGGATGGCTACCAAGGTTGGCCAGAGCATGCTCGCTACGATGCCATTCTGGTGACGGCAGCGCCCCCAACTGTGCCCATGGTGCTGCTGGATCAACTGGCGGTGGGGGGCACCTTGGTGGTGCCGGTGGGAGAAAGCCCTTCGGACTCCGGTGCCCAGGGATCCCAGTCCTTGCTGATCCTCTGCAAAACAGCCCAAGGATGGGTTCAAAAAGGGGCTTTTCCGGTGCAGTTTGTGCCCATGGTCTAGGGTTTTGCCCCCTCTACTCCTGCCAAAAGGTGGGCGCGAATTTGCAAAGCCAATTGGGGACGGTCGGTAATCAACCCTTGAACAACGGGATTTTGTCCTACTGAGCCGGCAAATGGCTGCAAGCACAACTTCATCACTTCAGGATCGTTCACCGTCCAAACGTACAGAGGGATCCCGGCCTGTTCAGCTTCAGCCAAGAACTGCAAGTTCACCCAACTGTAGTGGGGGGCCAGAAAATCCGCTCCCAACTCCCGGCAACGGGTAAGTAAAGATCCCTTGGCTTGCTCCTCAGCCTTTGCCTCGATCAACAGGCCAACCTTGGGTTGCGGGGACAAAAGCGTTTTAACCCGCTGCACCACCTGAGGCAAAAAAGAGGTGATCACAAATTCTTCGGGGGTCAAAATATCGCTAACGAGGGCAAGGACTTGTTCCTCATAGCCTGCTTCTTTGAGTTCGATATCGAGGGTGATCTTGCCCTTGATATGTGACAGGGTCTCTTCAAGAGTGGGAATCGTGGGTTTGCGGGCCCGAATCTCGGCCCAAGTTAATGCGGCCAAAGGCTGTCCATCCAAATCGGCATCGTGAACAACCAGTGGGATCCCATCTCGGCTACGGCGCACATCCAGCTCAATTTGCTCGGCCCCCACCTCAATAGCGGCAGCAAAAGCGGCCAACGTGTTTTCCTCGGCGTGGGTGTGCTCCCCACGGTGGGCGACAATCTGGGTGTAGGGGAGCATGTCAGCACCT
>NZ_JANSIB010000176.1:0-1412 GCF_047461895.1 Synechococcus sp. R55.8
GTCCCTCAGGGGAGGGATCCCTCCCGTCTGAAGGAGAATGGGGATGTCCGGCGCTCTGCTCTCGTAGCTCTTCTAAAGGCTCTGTCCCGCTGTCGCGAACGGCCATAACTTTCACCCAACCTCTAGCGGATAGAGTAGGCTGCTGAGGCGGCAGGCAACTGCAAGGATAGGGATCCCAGCGGGGCCAAGGTGGTGCCGGGGTAGTAGAAAGCGAGGATTTGTGCCGCGTTAAACCCCTGCCGAGCCAGGGTATAGGAGCCATACTGGCTCAGGCCCACCCCATGGCCAAAGCCGCCACCGATGAAGCGATAGCCTGCCAATCGCTCCCCTTGTTTCAGAGGCTCTATCCGAAACAGGGTGCTGTACAGGCGAGGAAAAGCCAAGCGTACCTGATCCTTGCGCAAAAGAATCGAGCGGATCCCTTCTGCCGTCTGCAAGTCCAATTGCATCACCTGCACCCGGCCACTGGCGGAGCGCTCCAGGATCTGCATCCCCGCGATGCTGCTCCAGGTGGGCATCGGGATCCCTAGGTAGTCTTGGCCGGCCCGCAACTGGGTGTTCAGCTCCTCCAAAGATAGGGAGAACTCCCAGCGGAATAGGCGGGATACTCCTGCTTCGTTGAAGCCCTCTCGCTGGGCCAAAAACGCCTGGAAGCTGCTCTCCTGCCGCAAATCCAAGGGCTTACCCGGCTGATGGCGCTCCTCGCCCTGCGGAGCACGATGGGCAATATCCGCTTGCCGGCGCAGGTAGGGGCGCGGATCCCCGTCCCAAACGTCTTCAAAGGCCGCCGAGACGCCACCGTTGGTGGAAGAATAAACGGCATCCACCAGCTCGCCGTTGTAGGTGAGCACCAGGCCGCTGGTCTGGCGAATGGCCTCGTCAGCCCGCGGGTGGGTTCCGGTCAATCCCTTGTAAACCTGGCAGTGGGTATTGGCACAGAGCTGATAATCGTCAACCTGAAAGCGGTGGAGGTTCTTGAGGGCGTAGGTGCGCGCCAAAATCGCCTGGGCAGCCATGGCGGCAAAAGGGGCCCCTGGCCCCACCTCGTGGGGAACTACCCCCCGCAAATAGGTTTCCAGGGGCACGGCGTTGACTACGGTGTAGCTGCCGTAGGCATTGGGCTGAAAGGTGATGGATCCGGCATAGTAGTGGTCGTTCACCCGTAGATAGCCGGCATCGGAGGTCACCCTGAGGCGGGTGCGGTGGTAGCGAAAGTGTTCATGAACCCAGCTCAGCTCCGCCCGTTCGCGTCGCTCCTGCACCTCGAGCCGCACATGGGGGATCCCTTCCTTCTGGGCATACTGCTGAATCTGGATCAGTTGTTGCGGGGTGTAGGCGCGGTTGGCCCACACCTGCCATTCTTGCGGCTGGGCGATCTCGGTGCTGATGCCCAGAGACTGCCAATGGTTGGC
>NZ_JANSIB010000177.1:0-1396 GCF_047461895.1 Synechococcus sp. R55.8
CCCCCCCCGATTTTTTTTTCCCCCCCCCCCGCTCACCATAACCCCCCCCGGGGGGGGGGGGGGGGGGGGGCGGCCCCCCCCCCCCCCCCCCCGACGCTGAAGCTGCGCTTCAGCACTCCAAACAGGTCAGCGTGCGGCACACCCCTCTCCCACAGCGTGGGAGAGGGGCTGGGGGTGAGGGCTAACACCCACTGCCGAATGCGAACAGTACGCTCAGCAGATCGGCGTCATCTACAACCTCGTCGCAGTTGATGTCCTCCGCTAAGTTGCTGCCCGTCTGACCAAATGCGAACAGCACCGCCAGCAGGTCGGCGTCGTCCACACAGCCGTCGCCGTTCACATCAGGATCAGTCGTCAGGCGCGCTATCAACCGCACACGGTCAGACAGATACTGCACCTCAAACGCTATGCACGGCAGCGTGTCGGGGTCTACCTCCACCGTGTGGAACTCACCTGTGCGGTTCCACGAGCCAGAGCGCACCAAGATGTCAAAGGTATCCCCCGTCACAGGCGTGTACCCATCGCGCGCTTTCACGCGCAGCGTGCCGTTCAGCTGCACCGTGCGGGTGTAGCCGCTTTGCCCCACAATCAGCTGGTCATACTGCGGGTTGGCAGGGTCGGAGTTGTCCGTGCCCGCCAGCTCCACCTCAAAGACGGCGTCGTTGCCCAGCGTCAGGTTGCCCCTGATGGTCAGGATGCCGAGCGGGTTCAGGTCGGGCTGGTCGGGGTCATCGATGCCGGGTGCGATTGTGCCCGCCGTATTGTTGAGCGCGCCGCTAAGCGTGCCTGCGCCTGTGAGCTTGCCGCCCTGCATCGCCAGCGGGTTGCTCACGCTCAGAGTCGCCCCACGGCGGATCCGCGCCTCGCCTGCCGTCTGGGTCAGGTTGGAGACGCTCAGCGTGCCGTTTTGCACCTCTATCAGCCCGCTGTTGGTCGTGTTGACAGTGATGGTGAACGAGGTTGGGTTGTTCGGGTCGGGCGAGACCTTGCGCAATGTGCCCGTGTTCACAAGGCTGTTGGCGCCTGTGTTGCTGTACCAACCCCCTGAGCGCACCTCCGCTGTGCCGCTGTTTCGCAGGCTCGCCCCGTTGAAGTAGGTCCATCCATACTCGTGAACCAAAGTGCCCGTGTTGACCAACACACCCGACAGATAACGATCATAGCTATTCACCATCCGCAACAAGCCCGCGTTCGTCAAGCCCGCCGAACCCCCGTTCAGCGTGTGTTGCACCCACTGATAGCCTGTACCCGTGAAGTTGAAAGTGGCGCCCTCACTGCCCGCCTGCACCGTGTTATTCGTCTGAACCAGCGTGCCCGCTATCTCACCACTGTGTGTGCCGCTAAAGGTGTGCGTGCCGTTCTGCAAGACCAGCGTCGCTCCGCTTGCCACGCTCCA
>NZ_JANSIB010000178.1:0-1299 GCF_047461895.1 Synechococcus sp. R55.8
CTCAATAAATTTAGTGAGTCAAACACCGAGTTCTGGATTAGATTTTTCGAAGTCAAAGCCTTTACGAAAAGGCTTTTGTGCTGGTATGAATAAGGTGCTGTTTGCAGAAAGGTCAGCTTCGTGTGTAGGAAGAGGGCCCGATGCAGCAGGAGAAGTAGAGATTCTGACAGGACATGAATTTATGGTGTGGGGTTTGATATGTCAGAAAGTCTTGACTTGCAAGATGCGGTGGGGCGTTTCTTGAAGACGATTGGCCGCTACTCGTTGCTCACCGCTGAAGAAGAGCTCCGCCTGGCTCACCAGGTGCAGCGGATGGTGACGCTCTTGGAGCAACGGCAGCCCCATGAGTCTGTGGAAGGTTGGAGCCAGCGGCTGGGGATCCCTTTAGCAGAGCTGCAGCAGATCCTGCGGCAGGGGGAAGCAGCCAAGAAACGAATGGTGGAGTGTAACCTCCGCTTGGTGGTGTCGATTGCCAAGCGCTATCGCAATCGAGGCTTGCCGTTTCTGGATCTGATTCAGGAAGGCACCATCGGCCTCACCCGCGCCGTGGAAAAGTTCGATCCCACCCGTGGCTACAAGTTCTCCACCTATGCCACTTGGTGGATCCGGCAAAGCGTGAACCGGGGCATCCAAAACAAGGGGCGGATGATCCGTCTGCCGGCCCACATGTACGAAAAGGTCTCCCAGGTGAAGCGGCGCTACCGCGAGTTATCTGCCGAAAGGGGATCCCGTCCCCAAGCGGAAGAAGTTTTTGATTCTCTGGATATTGGCGATAACTACCGGGAGCTGATCACCCGCCACATGGCAGAGATGCGTTCCTTGAATGTGGGGGTAGGGGATGAAGACGGCACCGAGCTGCAGCACTTCATCCCAGATGAAGACAACGACCCTGTTGAACACCTAACCCAGCTTGCCCGTCGAGAGGAAGTCCGCGCGCTGGTGGGCCAACTGAGTGAACGAGAACGACAGGTGATCGTGGCTCGCTATGGGCTGGATGGATCGAGGGGCCTAACGCTGCGGGAAATTGGGGAGCACATCGGCCTTTCGCGGGAGCGAGTACGACAGATTGAACGGCGGGCCTTGCGGAAGTTGCGGCGGCTGCAGCAGGAATACTCCACTCCCAAGACCGGCAAACGGCTCAACCCCCTGGGTTAACCGGAGCCTGCGCCTGTTCCCGTCAGCGGTGCGGAGCACGATAGAAAGGTTTTTTCACTACTTCCGCAGGCCGGCGTTGCCCCCGAATCTCAATTTCCAGCCGGGATCCCACCTTGGCCCAAGCCGGAGCGACATAGCCCAAGC
>NZ_JANSIB010000179.1:0-1289 GCF_047461895.1 Synechococcus sp. R55.8
CGCTACCGCGAACAGCGTTCCTGAAGGGATAAAACGGTCTGCGCCTTACATCCCTACCCTCAAGGGCAAGGCTTTACGGCGTTTTTTCGGTAAAACCGCAGGGAGCGCTCCAGGTTGCCGACGCGGATCATGGTGTGGAGAAGGCGCATGGCACAAGCTCCGAGAAATGGGCGATGCTGCACTTATTTTAGTCTTTGACCTTTTAGTCTTTAGACCGCTGAGGATCCCTTGATGAGCCAAACGCCTCTGCAACGCACCCCCTTGTTCTCCCTTCATCAAGCTTTGGGGGCGCGATTTGTCTCTTTTGCCGGCTGGGAAATGCCGCTGCAGTATCGGGGAGTGATAGCAGAACATCGGGCAGTGCGGGAGAGGGTGGGGACATTCGACATTTCCCACATGGGCAAGTTCACCCTCTGGGGGCCGGAGCTGGGATCCCACCTCAGCCGTCTGGTTCCCAGCGATCTGAGCGCTGTTCCTGTGGGATCCGGTCGCTACACCGTCCTGCTCAATCCACTGGGGGGCATTTTGGATGATGTCATCTTCTACCGGCATCCACCGGAAGGTGAGCTGGAGCACTGGAGCGTGATCGTCAATGCAGCTACCCGGCAGAAGGATTGGGATTGGCTCAACCACCACTTCCAAGGGATCCCCGGAGTTAACCTGCAGGATCACTCCGATGCTCGGGTCTTGTTGGCGGTGCAGGGGCCGGCAGCCGAACAGGTTCTCCAGCCCTTTTTGGAGGGATCCCTGAAGGCTTTGCGCCGGTTTCAGCACGGTCAGTTTGCCGGAGCGGCGGGAGCCTTGGGAGAGTCTATCTTCGTGGCCCGCACTGGCTACACCGGAGAAGATGGCTTTGAAGTCATGCTCAGCCCCGAAGACGGCATCCGCCTTTGGGAGCAACTGATTCAGGCCGGCGTACAACCCTGTGGGCTGGGCTGCCGCGATACCCTGCGCCTGGAGGCTGCCTTCCATCTTTACGGGCAGGACATGGACGAGAGCACCACTCCCTTAGAAGCCGGCTTGGGCTGGTTGGTGAACAACCCAGGGGACTACATCGGCAAGCCCGCCATCGAAAGCCAACGGCAGCAAGGGATCCCTCGCCACCTGGTGGGGTTTCGCATGCTGCATCCGGCCATCCCCCGCAGCGGCTATGCCATCTACGCTCCCAACTCCCCTGAGCCGATCGGACGGGTAACCAGCGGCACCCATTCTCCCAGTTTGGGCTACGGCATCGGCTTGGGCTATGTCGCTCCGGCTTGGGCCAAGGTGGGATCCCGGCTGGAAATTGA
>NZ_JANSIB010000180.1:0-1278 GCF_047461895.1 Synechococcus sp. R55.8
CATGGCCGCAAACACCCTGCTCAACAGGCGGTTAATGCTATTGGGATCCCAACTTTTGTTCTGCAGAGGGGGAATCATGGCCTTCTGAAATAGCCAGGTCACGGCCAAGTTGGGCTGGTAGGGTTGCAGCAGGGCCAGGGCTGCCTGGTTCAACTGCCGTTGCGCCAGGGCCTCGTGGATCCCCTGCTGTAGGCGATCCAGGTGGCGCAGCATTGCCCCAAAGCCGCCAAAGCTGAGGGGAGACTGGCTGCCACTGCTGTCCCCCACTGCCAACAGGCGATCCCAGGGCAGTTGCAGAGGGCTACGGCGGTAAGCGGGAAAAACGCCGCACAGCTTGCGCACCCAGCGGATCTGGGCCAGCTCCACCCCCTGGTAGGCTGGCAGCAGCCGGCAGTAATCCCGCCAGAGCTGCTCTAGACTAGGCCGCCGGGGATCCCGGTCGCAGTAGGTGAACAGATAGGTGGTGCGCCCATCGCGGGCGGGGAAGGCTTCCCAAAAGGGCTGGTAGCCATTCTGGGCCGGGGTAAAGCTGTAGAAGAGATCCCCGCTGGGTTGGTCGGGCAGCCCTTGGGCACAGGATCCCACCACCAGACAGACGCTATCTGGCGGCTGCCCTTGGCGAGCCTGGGCCGCGATGGGCGAGCGGTGCCCCATGGCATCCACCAGCAGTTGAGCACGGATCTGTCCCTTGGTGGTCTGGAGGCAGATCCCATCGGGGTGAACGGTGGCACTTTGAAAGGCAGTCTGCTCCCACACTTGGCCCCCCCAGGCCAGGAAATGCTGCTTGAGGAACTCCAGGAGGCTGACTGGATCCACGCCCACATTCAGCACTCCCTCCACCCACCAGTGGGGGCCCTCCCCAAAGCCAATCCGCCCCCTCGGGTAGTGGGTAACCTGGACTGCCTCCCACTCGGGCGGGGTAAGCAGCTCCAGCTCTAACAACACCTGCAGCTCCTGGTGTGAGGTGTTCCACTCCTGCTCCCGCCCCCGCAGGATCCCGCGCTCCAGCAGGATCACCCGCCAGCCCCGCTTGGCCAAAGCCGCTGCCAAGAAGATCCCCAGGGTGCCACCGGCAATGACAACATCCACCTCCCAGCTGCCCAAGCTCTGGGAAGCCTGCTGCACGACTGTCGGCGGTAACTCCCTCCGCCTCTGCCGCAGGGATCCCCACCAGGCATCCGAGGCGGGCAAGGCTTCCGGCGGGGGGACAACTTCAGCCATCGGCAGGAGCATGACTCTAGTCAATAATAAGCTCAACTATACTGAAAATAATGTATA
>NZ_JANSIB010000181.1:0-1248 GCF_047461895.1 Synechococcus sp. R55.8
CACCTGGGAGAAGCTTTTGGATAGCCACGAGGCCCAGTGGTTGGGCAAGGGATCCCAACTGCCGGCAGAAAGCCAAGGGGATCCGGTTGAGGTACTGGGCTATGGGGTGGGCCTCTATGGTGCTTTGCACCGCTAACGCAGATGGCTGCGGCCAGAAGGGAAATCTCGACCGCTCCAGACCTGGCAAACGGAAACGGTCTAGCCGATCTTCGCGCCGCGGAAATAGAGGGAGTCAGGCAAGGGCCTGCGGGCGAGGCTGGGATTTCGGGAAGGTTTGCTCACCGGTTGGCCGCGATAGGTCAGCTTGGGCTTGGCAGGGTTGCCCGTAGGAGCAGCCTCTGGTTGGGACTGCACGGGTACGCCCGGCGACAGTTGAGCCCACACTTCCGCGTGATTCTCAAACTGCACCACAATGCTAAGAAATCCCCTTTCAATGTCGGCGCGACAGGCAGATATCGCGTCTTGGGCGCGTTTGTACACTTGCCGAAGGGCGTAGAAGTGATTCTGAAACTTGATCACCTCCACCAAACCCTGAGGAGTCGAAGCCCAGAAGCCACTGTCTGCATCGCTGTAGTCGAGAATAACCATGGCTAACTCCTACACTGACGAGTGGATGGATAAAGAATTCCCAACTCTTCCACTATGGATATCAAACGTCGTGAAACGTAATGGTGAGCTTGATCACATTGACAATGTTTCGATATCTCTTGAGTGTCTTGATTGCAGCTATGTTGAATTACAGTAGTGCAACCGCTCCTTGGCTCTCAACTTTCCTCTTCCTAATGAGATAAAAACTGCGAGTTAGGGCCTCGGCGGTGCAGATTGTCAGGGGAACGTCTCAAGCTCGTTCAAAGCCCCTATTTTCAGATAGAATATCTACAGAATCACTATGGAAATAACTTGTAATCTTGACCGCAGCCGTAGCGCCAAGCCTCGCGGCGCCGCTTCCAGAAGTAGTCTTGGGGGTCGGTTTCCAGCTCCGGGCGATCCGTTAGCCTTTGCAGCAGCTCGAAGAGGCCAAGCGCGCCAAAGTGGCCCGCCCATTCCACCAACTCCGGCAACCCCAACCGGGGCAAAAGTCCGGCCACCAACCGAGGATCCCGACTCATCGCCCCCCACAGGGCCTGGGCCAAGCCGCCGAACTGCACTACATCCTGCAAAAAGGGCTTCACCACCTGGGGGCCGGCGGCAAACATGGCCGCAAACACCCTGCTCAACAGGCGGTTAATGCTATTGGGATCCCAACTT
>NZ_JANSIB010000182.1:0-1208 GCF_047461895.1 Synechococcus sp. R55.8
GGAGAGGGATTGGGAGTGGGCAGGGGCGGGATCGTCGGCGCCGACACAGGAGGGGGCACAAGAGGGCTGGGTTGACCTGGGGGAACAGATCCAATCGGAGGAGTGGATGGCAGCCCTACCCCCGTTCCTCCAGGTTCTGTATTTGGGTTTTGCACAGGGATGATTGGCCCTGGCAGCGAGCTGATTGGATTCCCCTCTTTAGTTTGTTGACAAGCTGTTAGCAAGCCCAAGCACAAGCAAGCCAAAACCCCAGCTACTTTTCCCGTTTTCATTCCCTCATCCTCCTGCCATTCAACTCTCTCGTGGCACAAACCCAAACAGCCTTACTCAGCTCCAGCTTAGGTGGCTTGGGCGCGCGCTTCCAGCCTCAGAGCTTGACCAAATGAATCTCGAATGACCACGATCACCAAAACCCTTTCTCCCGCAGCAACGTTGGTGTTGTAGGCGGCTAGATCCGCCGGGAAGGTGAAGCCGTTGGTAAGCGTGATCCCGTTGATTCGGTCGTCGTAGCTATTGCCTCTGCCTATCAGCGTATTTCTAAACTGCTCAATTGCCGTCGGCAAAAAGATACCGGTAATATCTGTGCCGCGACTGATGTTAAAAAACTGAACCTCTACGCTCCTGATCACTCCTGGAGCAAGTAAGCCGCGCAAGGTGATAGTTACAAAGGCGGATCCCACTGGGGGAATCACAGCAGGGTTTGGCGGGGCGGACAGCAAAAGATTAAACTCCCCAGTTGGCAACAGACTAGGCGGATCCGGAAGGTCGGGTTGAACCGGCGGTGGGGTGATGGGGGCGAAATCCGGACCAGGGCGGAAGGTGATAGGCGTGAGATTGGGGGCAATCGTAGGGGCAACAGCCACAGGAGGAGGCGTGGCACCGCTAGAAGCCAGTAGAGGCGGCACCCCGCTGGTGGTCTCGCTACTGCAGCCGGTAATCAGCGCAACCGAAGCACAGGTTGCCCAAAGAGAGAGGCCGCCACGGCCAAGGGCTGAGCCAAAACGTCGTCTCATCGAAAAATCTCCACTCACTCACACCACAGCAAACGTCTTAGGCAGCGTCCAGCGGGGATCCACCGAGCTTGCTCAAGTCTTATGCATCTGCACAATTTCAAGGGGGATGCCTGCTGTTAGTTCTACTGCATCCTAGAGCGTTGTCAAGCGAGCGGCAGAGCAAATGCAAGAAATTGTTCTGGAAATGGCCCATCC
>NZ_JANSIB010000183.1:0-1184 GCF_047461895.1 Synechococcus sp. R55.8
TTACGCCTTGCGGCACTAGATCCTAAGTCTAGCGCGTCTGCCGTTCCGCCACGTCACTCTCACCCATGCTAGCTCGCCCTCTGGGCCAGGGCGACCTGTAGGGCAGCAGTCTCAGCATCATCGTCATCTCGAATCGGAATCCCGCTCCAAGTCGCGAAAAAGAGGTGTGCTCAGGTAGCGTTCCCCAAAACTAGGCTGGATCATTACAATCCGCTTGCCAGCGTTTTCCGGTCGCCGCCCCACCTGGATGGCTCCCGCCAAGGCAGCCCCAGTGGAAATGCCGGAGAGGATCCCTTCTTCCTTGGCCAGGCGACGGCTGTAGACCATGCTCTCTTCATCTTCCACTGGGATCACCTCATCCAGCAGGTCGCGCCGCAGCACATCAGGCACGAATCCCGCTCCGATCCCTTCAATGCGATGAAAGCCGGGCCGTCCACCACTCAAGACGGCACTGGCCTTGGGTTCAACGGCCACCAGTCGAATGGCTGGGTTTTTCCCCTTCAAAAACTCGCCCGCCCCCGTGATGGTGCCGCCGGTACCTACCCCTGCCACCAGGATATCCACTTGACCATCGGTATCTTCCCAAATTTCCGGGCCGGTGGTTCTGGCATGGATCCGGGGGTTGGCGGGATTGGTGAACTGGCCCAACATGTAAGCGTTGGGAGTGCGGCGGACGATCTCTTCAGCCTTCCAGATGGCTTCCCCCATGCCGCCGGCGCTACTGGCCAGGTGCACCTCTGCTCCGTAGGCTTTCAACAGCAGTCGCCGCTCCAGGCTCATGCTCTCAGGCATGACGATGATGAGCCGGTAACCCTTGGCAGCAGCGGCCATGGCCAGGCCAATGCCGGTATTGCCAGAGGTGGGCTCCACCAAGATGGTCTTGCCGGGGGTGATCAAACCGGCCTGTTCGGCAGCCTCGATCATGCTGACGGCAATGCGGTCTTTCACCGAAGCGGCAGGGTTAAAGCTCTCCAATTTCACCACGATCTCGGCCAGGCACCCCTCCGATTGCGGGATCCGATTCAACCGCACCAGCGGGGTGCGACCGATGAGCTGGGTGATGTTGGCGGCGATTTTCATGGCTAACAAAAAGGAAGAAACCATCGCGGCAGTGGGCCCTAGCCCTTAACTCCGGAGCAACCGAGGGCCTTACGCGAGGCTAACCCTTGAATAAGCTCCTTGGC
>NZ_JANSIB010000184.1:0-1042 GCF_047461895.1 Synechococcus sp. R55.8
CGCTGCATAGTTGAACAGTGATGTTCAGCAGTGTTCAGCGTAAATGTATCAGAGTTATTTGGGGGTTAAGGTTTTTCCTCTCCCCATCCCTCCTTCGGAGCGGGGGGCTCAAACTTGTAGCCAACTCCACGCACGGTGCGGATCAACTCCGGTTGGCTGGTATCAGTCTCTAGTTTCTTGCGAATTTGGCCAATGTGGACATCGACCACCCGTTCATCTCCCTCGTGGTTAAAATCCCACACCTCTTGAATCAGCTCAGCCCGTCGCCAAACCCGCCCCGGATGTCGAGCCATAGCATAGAGCAAATCGAACTCCAGTGCTGTTAAGTTGATCAGGCGCTGCTCGCGGATGACTGCTCGGGTTTCCGGGTCGATTACCAAAGAGGCAAAGGTCAAGACCGGTGCGCTGGCAACTTCGGTCTTCATGCGTTGCCGCCGCAGAATGGCTTGCACTCGCGCCTGTAACTCCGGCAGGCTGAAGGGCTTGGTCAGGTAGTCATCTGCCCCCAACTGGAATCCGTGCAACTTATCAGCAGGGCTGACGCGGCTGGTCAACATCAACACGTACACGCCGGTCTCTTTTTGCATTTGCTGGCAGAGATCGTAGCCGCTCACATCCGGCAAGTTCAGATCCAAAATTACCAAGGCCGGCTGAAAAGCGCGCAACTGCTGTAAGCCCTCGGCCCCCGTCATCGCCACCTCAACCGAATACCCCTGCCGCTGCAAGTACCGCTGCAGTAGAGCACAAATGCTGGGATCATCATCGATGATGAGGATGCGTGACATGGCAGCTTGGCACTCTCGAAGTCAGCAGGAGACAAGGTTGCAGGGCGTTGGGGTGTGGGGATCCCTTCGGCAGCTCATGGGCAACAATCGTGCAGAGGCGATGGGCCCTCGGCTCGCGGGTGAATAAAGAGCCCTCTCAACAAGGCAAGCTTGACCCCAACCTCGGCTGGAAAGGGCAACAAACGCAGGTGATTCATGAGTGATTGAACACCTAAATCTTATTTCAAGTCTTTACGTGTGGGGTCGCGCGGGGAGTT
>NZ_JANSIB010000185.1:0-1001 GCF_047461895.1 Synechococcus sp. R55.8
TTCTTCGCCAACATAGCTCTCGGGCAAAGGAGCAAAGGGGGCTGAGCGCTGGATGGCACTGAGCACGGCTGCATCCAACAGGGGATCTTCTGAGGGGGTTTGCAGGCGCAGTTCCCGCAGGGATCCCTGTCGATCCAGACGCACCTGCACCACCGTTACGTAGGATCCGGGTGCCCGCCGTACCATCCAGTGTTGGCGAACCCTTTCTTGAAATTGAGCCAAGTAGTCTCCCCAATCCGGATCGGCGGTGGCATTTAGGCTGGGTGGGCCTGCCTGAGAGGACTCGATCCCACTGGTGCGACCGAAGTCGGAGTTGTGGGATCCGGTAGGAAAAGTCGGGGGCAAGGTGGGAGAAGGCTCTTCCAACGGGGCTGCGATCGGCTCTGGAGAGGGCAAAGTTGGATGCGGATCCGCTGGAGCCGACAGGTAGGGTTGTGGCAAAACCTCAGGAGAACTTGCTGCTCTTTCGGGTTGAGGCTTGAGGGATTGAGCAGGAGAGATCTGAGCCGATTTGGTCTCCACTGCTGCTGCCGAGGAGGTAGCCAGTAGGCTTTGCAGATGCTGACGATAGTCCTGCAGTTGCTGGCGCTGCAGAGAGGACAGAGGCCAGCGATCCAGCCATTCTTCCGTCAGATGTAGCGCCTCCGCCCAATTGTGATCGGCAACTGCCTGCTCCAGAGCTGCTAAACCCGCTGACAGATTTTCTAACCTGGCCTTTGGCTGCTGCTGAGGAGAGGCAGAGTTCCGGGCGGGCTGGGGCACCTCAAGCTCCCTTGTCGGCGGAGAAAGGATCTCAGGGACAGGACTCCCTGCGGCTGAGGCGAGCAGAGGCTGTGCCGTTGCAGAAGTGACCTCTACCCATTCACCTGGATTGGCCACTTGCGACTGCCGCACCGATACGTGATCCCGAGGTTCAGAGACACCGGACTCACGGGCGGAGACGGGCGCAATCCACTGCGGCTCTGGGGGCGGCTCATCCGCCATCTCCACCCACTGAAAGG
>NZ_JANSIB010000186.1:0-945 GCF_047461895.1 Synechococcus sp. R55.8
GGGCGACCTGCTGGCAACCTAGCTCGGTGCCAGGCCCACCACCCTAACCCAATCAAGAGGAACCCAATCAATAGGGGGGTTGGCTTCCGTCAAGCCTCTCTACCTGAAAGCTGACACCATTGGGTGAAGGCAAGCTAGTGAGGTAACAGTTTTGTCGACCATTAGCTTGCCATGTTACCTGCTCTACACCAGTTGGCTCGTTCTGCCAGAGCGGTCTTCGTGTACGGCATGGGAGAGGGGGGGATGTAATCCAACTTCACGATCCCTATTCGTAGTTACTCTTGGCATCTATCGACATCTAGCAGCAGCAGTGAGCTTGCAGTCGGGGTTACGAGGGATCCTCAGCCCACAGGTGATCGACGAACCGAGGGGAGTGGGAGAATCCCTGGCGGACACGGAGGCTTTGATCCAGGTTTGGCATGGACGCGGGGAGGGGCAAATTTACATCTGGGTCAGGTTCCATGCTCCTTATTCTGGCCATCCTGAGAGTTTTGTCCAGGGATCCGCTCTAGCCCAAAGGTATGGAGTGGGGCCGCATACCCACTTGGCGGAAACTCGCCGGGGAGTGGAAACTCTACAGGCTCGCTATGGATTGACCCCGGTGCAGTGTTTGAAACGCTGGGGATCCCTGAGTGCTCAGACCTTGGCCGCCCACTGTGTGCATGTGGGGGCTGAAGAAATCGAATCGAGGAGATGCGGTTGGCGGTGTTTCTGCAGCGGTTGGGATCGGGGGATGGAGCTGCTCTGCCGGCGCAACAGGCTTTGTGGATGGCTACACAAGGCAGTGCCGCCTGTCTGGGTCTGGAAGGGGAAATCGGCAGCTTGGAGGTGGGCAAAAAAGCGGATTTGATCTTGCTGGATTTGCGCGTGGGCACCGCTAACCGCTATGCCAAAAAGCTCGCCACCTGCTTGTGAGAACCTGTGGGCTGCATTTTGACCGTGACT
>NZ_JANSIB010000187.1:0-931 GCF_047461895.1 Synechococcus sp. R55.8
GTTGGAGCTCCCGGCACTGCACGAATCGGTGATAATATTCCTACCTCTCATTCCTACCCCGGTGGGTGCCGACCATGCCAGATTTTCTGCCCTACGCCTACTTTCAGGGCCAGATTGTCCCCTTTGCTGAGGCGAAGATCTCCATTGCCACCCATGCTCTGCACTACGGGACAGCGGCGTTCGGCGGCCTACGCGGGATCCCTGATCCGCAAAACCCGGATCAAGTTCTGGTGTTCCGTCTGGATCGCCATTGCCGACGACTGAGTCAAAGCGCCCGCCTGCTCTGTTTTGATCTCCCTGCTGAACGGATTGAGCAGGTGATCGTCGAGCTGATCCGAAAAAACCGTCCCTCCACGTCTTTCTACATCCGCCCCTTGGTGTACACCTCCGACCTAGGCATCTCGCCGCGGCTGCACAACATTGAGAAAGACTTTTTCGTGTACGGCTTGGAACTGGGGGACTACCTCTCGCCAGAGGGAGTCAGTTGCCGCATCAGCTCTTGGGCCCGGCAAGAGGATCGCAGCCTACCATTGCGGGGCAAGATCACCGGCGCCTACATCACTTCCTCTTTGGCCAAAACCGAGGCGGCGCAGGCTGGCTATGACGAGGCCATTTTGATGAACTCCCAGGGCAAAGTGAGCGAAGCCTCGGGCATGAACATCTTCATCGTGCGCAATGGCGTGCTGATTACCCCCAGCTTCGACCAAGATATCTTGGAAGGGATCACCCGCGACAGTGTCCTCACCCTGGCCCGTGATCTGGGGATCCCTACCCAAGAACGGCCCGTTGACAAATCGGAGCTATTGATTGCTGACGAGGCCTTTTTAACCGGCACTGCTGCCAAGATCACCCCCATTCGCCAGATCGAGCAGTACGTCCTGCCCCCCTCCCGCCCCATCACCGAGCAGTTGCGGCAGAAGCTGACGGCAAT
>NZ_JANSIB010000188.1:0-926 GCF_047461895.1 Synechococcus sp. R55.8
CATAGGCAGGGATCCCCCCTCCGAATAAGTCACATAGGCTTGACTAGGCTTGACGATTAAACACACCACGGGCCAACACCTGAGTTTGCATTGTCGTCAGATACCGCGACACCTGCTCCGCATCAACGCTGGTGGCATTTCGGATGTAGCGCCGGAACAGGCCGGGATTGGCTCGCTCCATGGCAGTTGCCGTGATGGTAACAATCACATCTTGGGGAAGGCTGGCGGCGGCGCTGCGCCGGACGCAAACATGGAAGCCCACGTCGTTTTGATTGACTCCCAAGCCTGCGAAAGCGACTCCATTGGGCCTGCCCCCTCCAAAGGCATAGCCCTGTGGGCAATTCGGCGCAACCTGCGGACTTCCCTGTCGGCTGCTGAAGATATTGGAGACCAGAGTTACAAGACGAGGGCCTGCTGAGCTGGTGGCAATGGGAGTTTGACCATCTGGATTGCGAGGCCAAGCCAGAAAGCCAGCCTGGAAAGGATCTGGATCCTCTCTGAAAAACGAGCTGCGCTGAGTGCATTCGTCATCAAAAGGTTGCAACTCAAACCTAGCAATGCGCGCATTGCCCTCCCAAGGGGTGTTGCCGTCTGGGTTACCGGCGTTGTTGTAGTTACGTCGCAAGTAGTACACAACCAAGGTATAGATGTTGCGGCGGTTGCGGATGTTGTCCCAGTCAGCTTCGGAAATACCCGTAGGTCTCTCCTTCAAAGTTACTCGGCCTTCTCGAATTTGTTGCAACGTCGGAGGGCCTTGATAGCAATCGCGTGGGATCGGATTCAGCTTCCAAAAGGCGACCACTGGAATGGCCCCATCGGGGCGGCGAATCCAGCCGGGGGTGTAAAGCCTTTGGATGAGATCTGGCGTTCCGTCTCCGTTGGGCTGTTCCGCATCGTTGTAGATGTAAAGCGCCTCTGCCAGATCC
>NZ_JANSIB010000189.1:0-902 GCF_047461895.1 Synechococcus sp. R55.8
GCCAAAATCTCCAAAGCCCCGCCCTCGATAAGGTCGCGAGTGAGGGCAGCCCCGGAGCCACTTTGTTGGATCAATTCGCGGCTGCGGCGCACCGTCTCCTGTCGCTGGGGGTCGTCCACAACCACCTGCCGCTGATTGGACAGGCTGAGGCGATAGAAATTGGGCAGATCCCCCCGGGTGGCATCAATGGCCAGATTGGTCTCTTCAGGGGCTACGCGGAAGGGGGCACGGGCGGTGAGCAGAGCCACCTGGATATCTTGGTCTCGCCCATCAAGGCCCTGCAGCTCGGATATATCGATCTGGAAATTGAGGGTATCGCGGTCACGGGTAAGGCGATTAACCCGTACCTGGTTAAAGCCAACGGCAAACTCTCGTTCCGGCTCTCCAAACCGCTGGATGGTGGCTTGCAAGACCGACTCTTCGTTGAGGGGGGTAACCCGAATGAGGTAATCCCAGTCCCGCACAAAGGTGTACTCGTTGGGCCCCACACGGACGTTGGGATCCACCAAGTTGGCGGTAGGGCCAGGGCTGCCGGCCCGGCTGAGAGCTACCATGTACCGGTAGTTGGGGCTGATGGGCAAACCCAGGGTCATGCGTACTTCCAGCACTGGCCGCGCCCAAGCGGCAACAGCCGTGAGAGCCGTTATGGCCATGGCTCCCAAGCAACTCCACAGCCAGCGCTGAGGAGGAAAATTAAGCTGCGGCGGGCAAGAGCAAGTGATGGCTGGGGTTCTCATTCAAGCCTCTTCAACTCTCCGGCAGGTGGCGGCAGCCCGAACTCCTTTCCTGCTCACTCTGGAACAGTCTAGCCAGGAATGGCGTGCCCTCAACAGGGGATCCCAAGGGTCGGCGGCGGAGCGCCAGCAGAAGTTTTCGTTAAGCAGTGATGATTCGGTGTGGAG
>NZ_JANSIB010000190.1:0-862 GCF_047461895.1 Synechococcus sp. R55.8
TCGCGCCAGCGGGACGGAGTCCTTGGACCCTCGAAGATCCCATTCTTCGGAACTGTCTTTTCAGGTCATCGAAATTGAGCTGACCCGACCGGATCGCCTGGTTTTTCCAGAGGATTTGGCTCAGCTTCAGCTGCCTGCCGGGATCAATGCCCAGTTGGGGGTGGTTCTGACGGGGCGGGCCCCCATTTGGCTGTATGGCTGGCTGGTGCATGAGTGCCACTTCACCCGTTGGGTGGCCTGTTATGACCCACGCTTGGGCGCGGTGGTGGTCTCCAGCCATACCCCCGAAGTGCGGGTGGGCCAGGTCATCCCCTGGGTGCAGGGAAGGCCGGGCAAGGCCTACGGCCCGCTGACGCGAACAGAATTGGCAGCGGCGGTGATGGTGGTGGGCCCCCCCGACAGTGGCAAAAGCCGTCTTGCCCGCGCCCTCTTCGAAGCTCTGCTGCCGGAGCATCCCGATATTTATCTGCAACGGGCCCATTGGGATGGGGAAGGCAATTGGACTCTAGACTTGCCACCAGAAGAGGCGAAGATCCTCAAGCACCAGTACCGGGGCTCTTTTACCCCCGAATTTTTCAGCTTCCATGCCCAGGCCATTCTGGCTTTGCGCCGGCAAAAGAGTTTGGTGATTGTGGATGTGGGCGGCAAGGTGGATCCGCAAAAGCAGCCGATCCTGGAAGCCTGCTCCCACTACCTGGTGGTCAGCCGGGATCCCGAGGCTATCCCTCTCTGGCACGAGTTTTGTCGAGACCGGGGCAATTTGCGCTGTGTGGCCATCCTGCACACCTCGCCCGGCCCTCCTCAAGTGCTCAAAGACTCACCTGAGTTGGAAATTCGCTGGGATCCCAACTCTCCTCCCCCC
>NZ_JANSIB010000191.1:0-840 GCF_047461895.1 Synechococcus sp. R55.8
GAACATATTATACATTATTTTCAGTATAGTTGAGCTTATTATTGACTAGAGTCATCCTCTATCCTTGGTTGACCCTGGGCCTGCTGGTTCCTCTGGCCTATTGGTGTTGCTCTCGCTGGGTTTTTGCCCTGGCCGTGGTGAACTTTGGCCTGGCGTTGCAAGGGTTAGCCGAGCGTTTGGGCAGCTCTTTCCAAGGTTTAACCCTTTTGCATCTGCTTGGTGTTGCAGTTGTGTGGGGGTTGGGTCTGTGGCACCAACGCCATAAGCCTTGGCTAAGCCGGGTTTTAACTGAAGGAAGGGATCCAGAGCTTCCCGGCGAGCTGGAGCAAGGCTTGGATTTGGCCCCGACGGCCCAGAACTTGGCTCTGCTGGGGTTGGGTGTCCTGCTCTATGTCTGGAGCTTTGTCGGGACGTGGGTCGATCTTTCCGAGGATCCCCTCTGGAACGTTGGGGATCCCTGGGCGAGCTTGTCGGCAGTGGGGTTGCTGCTGCTGACGGGCTGGGGCTGGTGGCAGGGTTGGCAGGAGAAGAGATCCCAGCCCGTTTCGTCTTGGCTGAAGGATGCTGCTGTTCTGATTTCTCTGGTTGCCTTGGCGCTTTTGCTGGGGATCGGCAGCGCTGTGCCTTTGAACGTGACGGCAGGAGCAGCCTTGGTCCTCTTTGCCCCCTGGATAGTGACCTTGCTGTTGCTGGGGCTGTCAGCAGTGCTCTGCTGGGAAGGGCTACAGCAAGGGCGGCGAGGACGTTTCTGGCAGGGACTGTTGGGGCTGACCCTGGTGGTGCTGACCCGCTTTTTCGAGTACCCAACCGGCCTGTTGGCCAAGTCGGTGGCGTTGGTGG
>NZ_JANSIB010000192.1:0-823 GCF_047461895.1 Synechococcus sp. R55.8
TTCAGTGTATGCGGAAGACAATAAGTGCCAGCTCCCTAGAGGATGTTGTCTTCCTCATAGAAGCCGCCGCTGGGGATCATGAAGACACTATTCAGCTAAGGGAAGAAAGAGCTAGTGTCTTCAATTCTGTCGATGATCCGAAGCAGATGTCAGAACGGGAACCAAACGATGATGGAAAAATTGTGAACCTTGTTACCTTGGACTCCGTCTGGCGCTCGAAAGGTGAACCCCAGATTGATCTCATCAAGATCGATGCAGAAAGTGCAGAAGATCGAGTGATTTCAGGCGGTAAAGAGTTGCTTAGCGCCAGCCACCCTGTCATCATTTTTGAGAACAAGCGTAGCCCCATTGGAACTGCTACAGCTAAAGTACTGGAACTTTTGGGGTACGAGTTTTATACATACAACCGTTTTCTGAATAAGCTAACCAGAGTAAAGCCTCAGCAATACCCCATTGCTGCCTCAAACACTATTGCAATCCATCCCTCAGATCTAGGAAAAGTTGCAGATATGATGTCGGTTTAGATCTGAGCCTGAGTTTCGCTCTTTCGCATACCATGCACAAGAAACTTAGCTGTGCGGAGTGGCTCCCGTTCTATAGGTTATTTCACCTTTCTGGTAAACAAGGCTTGCAGTAGGGATGGGCAATCGTAAGTAGACAGCTCATGCCGAGAACTCAAACTGACGCTGACCCTGTAGGCGCGGCGAGCAAGCCAATTTGAGCAAATTCAACTAACCGGAAGAGCGCAGCAACTGCATCAACTGCTGAGGCGTCATCTGCTCGTAGGGCTCAAAGGGCTGGTGGATCCAAGGGTTATCCGGCA
>NZ_JANSIB010000193.1:0-752 GCF_047461895.1 Synechococcus sp. R55.8
CGCCGCCAGTTGGTTACTGCGTCGCTGCTCCAGACGACGGCGCTGAAGGGATCCCCACTGGCCCAGAGGTCATTGCGATACTTCCCCTTTCCCTGGATCCGAGGGGCTTCCCGTGTCAACCTGCCCACAAAGCCCTATCCGCAGAGGGATTAGCTTTCTTCCTTGCCCTTGTTCGGATCGTCGGGATGCTGTCGGTCTTCATCAAGGAACATAAGCCTCTGGCGAACAGCCAATCGGTACTCGGAGGTGCGCCGAGAGAGAGAAGTCCACGCTCCTGCGCTGCCCAATTTAGACTTCTGATATAGCAAGGACGCGCTGGGAGCGAAGCCAACGGTTTGGGCATCCCCAATGGCAGCCAGATCGGCGCTTAAGAAGACAAACTGCCAGCTCTCCTTCTCGGTTTTTTCCTTGATCATCTTCTCAATTTGCTCTTTGCGGAACTCGCGACTGGCATTCTCTTGCCCATCGGTTACCACAACCATCACAACCTTGGCCGGGCGATCTGCCTCGCTGAGTTCGCTGAGGCTCTTTTCTAGGTCGATGATGCCGCGCCCCATGGCATCCAGCAAGGGAGTAGAAGCTCGCGGCACGTAGGTCTCGCGGGTCAGCTCAGGGACCTCGGCAATTGGCTTGAAGCGGTGAATGACTTCATAGGGATCCTGGGAGTCGAACTGAACCAAGGTAAGGGTGGCACTTCCTCTACGGCATTCTCTTTGCCTATGACTCGGATCAAATCGAAGCGGCTGCCGAGC
>NZ_JANSIB010000194.1:0-736 GCF_047461895.1 Synechococcus sp. R55.8
AGGACGACGGTGTGTTCATCACCCTAGAAGGCGGGGAAGGGGTGGGCAAAACCACCCAACAGGCCCTCTTGGTTGAGCGGCTGCGCCAAGAAGGCTACGCTTGCCTGTGTACCCGCGAGCCGGGGGGCACGGCGCTGGGCAAAACGCTGCGGGAGCTGTTGCTGCACGGGGATCCCTTTAGCCCTCTGGCGGAGTTGCTCCTGTACGCGGCGGATCGGGCTGAACACGTGAGCAAAGTCATCGCGCCGGCTCTGGCGGCAGGGCAGGTGGTGGTTTGCGACCGCTTTACCGATTCCACCCTGGCCTACCAGGGCTACGGTCGGGGGCTGGACTTGGAGAAGATCCGCCAGCTCAACCACTTAGCCACCGGCGGGTTGCAGCCGCACCTCACCCTGTGGCTGGATCTCCCCCCAGAGGTGGGGCTGGCGCGGAAGGCCTCCGGCCCGCTGGCGCGTTCGCGACAGCGTCGCGTAGCGATAACAGGGTCTTGCGACAAGCTCGAACAAGAACACCTGGAGTTCCACCGCCGCGTCTACCAAGGGTTCCAGGCTCTGGCTGCCGCAGAACCACAGCGGATTGTCCGCATTTCAGCCCAGGGATCCCCGGCAGAGGTGGCTGCCCGCCTCTGGTCAGTGGTCGAACCCCGCCTACCACTTGCGACAGCAGGCCGGGAGCCCTAGACTGATACATTTACGCTGAACATTGCTGAACATCACTGTTCAACTATGCAGCGATA
>NZ_JANSIB010000195.1:0-662 GCF_047461895.1 Synechococcus sp. R55.8
CCAGAGGATACAGGCTCAGAGAGCAGCAGCGGATCCCCTCTGGATGACCTTCGCGGAGGTGAGGAATAACTTAACTGGAAAAATGCACCAGGAGGTTGATCCAGGAGGTTGATCAAGTGCCAGATAATCTTTCTGAACAAGCTCAAGATTGCTTTAGCGAGCTCGACAGCCCTCCAGATCAGGAGGCATTGGATCTCTTTTGGATGACATTCGGGGAGATGTCAGTCAGTAAAGTCTGTTAGCAATAGGAGACAATGCCGTGGTCGATCCGATAGTTTTTAGGTCAGATGATAGGGAAACTGTCGTTGGAATTGGTGATCAAGTCTACCTTCCAAGTAGATTGCATAGTGCAATTATTAATTACCTTCTTTCAGATACTTTACGGACAAACGATTACCTTAAATCAAGAAAGGTTTATGCGGACATTAAAATGCTCGTGGATGGAATAGAATCTAGAGTCTTACAGCCCAGAAAGTCGTGGATCTCTGGCAAGATATCAGTCAAAGTTTATCTCGAGTTTGTTCCTGATGACCCATATAGAGATTCTGGAGATAGCGCTCCCAGAAAACTAGAGGATTCTATACTGGATGATTTACGGGCTGTTCAAGTTGTCTCTATGTCTTGAGGTCGATAAGATGACAAAAACATCCATTAATCTTAGC
>NZ_JANSIB010000196.1:0-586 GCF_047461895.1 Synechococcus sp. R55.8
GGTTGGGCACACCCGGCTTGGCGATGATCTCAAGGATGCGATTTTGGGCGGCGGGCTGGAATAAACTTTCGACGGCCACTTGGGCTACTTTCGTGCGGGGGATGCTGCCGTCAAAGAGGGTATCCGCCTTGGATAGGACAATGCCATCGTCGTTGTCTTGGTTTTTTAGGCCCCCCGGTCGAACGATGGTGTAGGTGAGGCCGCTCTTTTGCAAGTATTCTTCTGCCCGTTTTTTCCACACCAGGATCAGCCAAAACAAGTTGAGGGGATGGAACAGCTGGGAAACACACAGGGAAGAGATTAAAACAAAGTGTTGGATCCCTTTGGCTTTGGCCACATCGACCAGGTTCTTGGTGCCTTCATAATCCACTCGGTAGGGCTGAAAGGGATCCCAACTGGGCCTGGCCCCGGTGGCACAGAGCACCACCGTGCATCCTTCCATGCCTGTCTCCAGCGTGGCCGGATCCAGCACATCCCCCACCACCACTTCCGCTTCGGGGGGCAAAACCCGAGCGGCCAGCTCGCGGCTGCGCACCAGCGCCCGTACCGGGATGTCGCGGCCCACCAACTCTTTGACAATGCGGCG
>NZ_JANSIB010000197.1:0-530 GCF_047461895.1 Synechococcus sp. R55.8
AAACTGGAACACTTGCTGAGATCCTGTAAAAAGTCTTAAGCAGCATCTTAGCTGCGAACTAGGATAGATAAAAATTGAACTTTCCGATAAAAACTATAGACAAAAATCTATAGTTCAAGCAGGGGGAGCAGAATAACCTCTGTCGTTGTCACCCCCTCACTCTCTAAAGCGTAGATGGAAATGAACCCCTTGGGAACCTAAGGATTTGCGATTGTTTGGACACAGGGAATGATCAAGAAAACTGGGTTTAGCGCTCCGCACCGCCAAAGCGAAGGCCTACGGCCCGCTGTCGCGACAGAGCGGCTTTGTGTTATGGTACGGGTTGATCTCCGCCAACTTGAATATGGCGCGGTGTCAATAAAAAGTGTCTGGGAGTTCATCCCAGTAGTTGGGGCTATGGCATCCGCTAACGCAAACACGACCCCGTCCACCCCTTCTCCCAAGGTTGCTGCTCAAGCTGCTGTGAAATTGCCGAGAAGACTGAGAACAACGACTTAGAAGGGCGTCTTGACTTTGGGTTGCTTGACCTT
>NZ_JANSIB010000198.1:0-510 GCF_047461895.1 Synechococcus sp. R55.8
TCAGGCAGCCAAGCGGGATCCCTTGTAGCCAGGCTGAGGGAAAAAAGAAGCAAGCACAAAAAAGGCAGGGTTGACTTGCCCCTGCCGAGAAGATCGAGAGTTGAGAGCTTGCTCTCGTTGTCGTAATCGTTGCATCAAGGCGCGGTTCCGTTTGTCCAGTTGGCGCTTACGTGCCGATCCCCCACGACCGCGACGGTTTCTGCCCTGATAGCGAGGAGATTCATGAGATTTCAACAGCATGGGATTCCCCTGATAAACTAAACATAAACAGTCCTGCCTGATTCTAAACGAAACCTCAGCAACTGGCCACAAGACTGGCGGCGCAAGCTGCGGCATTTGCGGCTGGGGATAGGCCGTCTTTGTCAATTTATTCGCATCATTCGGCATGGAGGACTCCTTGGGACAGCCAGTCTTTTAGGCGGTGGGTAGCCCGGCAGTCATCCTCGTTGTAGATAAGCGAGTGCTCCAAATATCTGCGCTCCCGAGTTTCCAGCCATTGGCTATACCAGT
>NZ_JANSIB010000199.1:0-505 GCF_047461895.1 Synechococcus sp. R55.8
GACTCAACTCCAATGATTTTCATAGTGGCCCAAGTGAGGGCTGATCCCCCTGATCTAGACAGATGATGGCGGGAGCAATGAGGGTTGCAGGCCGGTTTATCTCGAGAAGCCCATTGGTACGACCAGCCCCATCCTCACTACATCAAAGAGAAGGGCGGCCAACTGTGTTGGCAGATACTTTATGCGCCGGTGACGTATCCCCATTTTCAGCTTCGGGAGAGGGGGGATCCCTGAGAATCCGGTCATCCAAAAGAATATGGTCATTTCGATGCAAACTAAGACACTGCACCCACACTAAAACGTTGGTCGCGTCGTCGCGCCAGCGTTGCGGAGCAATAATGCACGAAGCCAGAAAGCCTTTCTCAGTAGCCCTGGCGTCTCAACCTAACCTGAAACGACTATAACTATCTATAACTATCTATCAAATAAGACTCCGACTACTGATGTTCAAAGACGTTACTGAAGCCCAACAGATCCAGCTCTACCAAAGTAGGCAAATGTTGGA